>CAYNOE010000235.1:0-4869 GCA_964398745.1 uncultured Lachnobacterium sp. | reverse complement strand
AATGTTCCGTCCAAATCAAATAATAAAAGTTTGCATTTCATAATCTACACCTCTGTCAGTAAGGATTCTACTTTAGAATACGTAATATCCGTGGAATTCATTTTACCATCCGGACCGCTTCCTTTCAATCCCGGTTTGCCACCTTCCACAAAAGATTTCTGCCATTTCTTGTAAGTCATATCGGCCGGTATATAATAAGTCCTGCCATCCGCGCCAGCGCAGCTACCTGGCTCGCCACTCACGTGAATAAAAAAGCCTGTTTTATACGGTTTAATAGAACGATGGCTAATCACCATTAAATCTACAATGCCACAGTTCTTTTGGTGGATTGCACATTTATTCTTTCATGCTGTGTGCATTATTTACATAATAAATGATTAACCGGTTCTTTTAATCTTCTGCTGAAAAACTTTACGACAATTCCGGTAAGAAGTGCAGACATCAATGTTCCTTCTCTTGTTCCTATGATTGACAGATGAAAAAACAAAAGCGATAAGACAATTGCAAAGATTACGCATAAAATATCAAATGCAATCTTGACATTGCCGAATTCCATTTTGCCGGTATCTGCTACTGCTTTCACAAATGCTTCCCCGGAATTCATAATTACATCCGCTATAACCGAAAGAGAGATTCCGAAGCCAAGGATAGCTATCCCGATAAGCACCATGGCAAGGCTGGCAGCATAGTTTGTTGCGGGAATAAAGGAAACAAGCCGCATTCCAAAATCGGTAAACCAGCCAAAGACAAATGACAAAGGCACCTGCAGCAACTGTACCGGCTTAAAATTCCTGCGCAGTATGATAATCTGCCCTGCAATCAGGACACAGTTCCATATAATCAGCCATGTTCCCAGTGAAAGGGAGGTGAATTTACAGCTCATAACATTTGCAACCGATGATATGGGTGAAACACCCAGTTCCCCATGCTTTGTGAAAGCAACCCCCAGCGCCGCAAAAAACAGGCTTATAATAAACAGCAGATAACGCTTTACAAGTTCAGTTTTTTTCATAATTCATTTCTTCCTTTCCATGCATATTGTCATTCATTCTTGTCAAAAGAGAAACAAGCAGCTTTGTTTCTTTTTCATCAAATCCACTAAGCGCCATACTTTCAATCTCTTTAAAATATTCCCCTGTCTGCCCGGCAAGCAACCGTCCTTTTTCTGTAAGGTAAACATAAAGGCTGCGGCGGTTGCCGTTTAAGTTTTTCCGTACTATCAATCCGTTTTTTTCCATTCCTGCCAGAACTGATGTAATGGTTGCAGGCTCAATATGGCAAAATCCGGCAATCTCCTTCTGGACTGCCCCGTCATGATACATAAGATACTCAAGCACCTTCGGCTGTCCGGGTGTCAGTTCAATGTCCTTTATCCGTAACAGCAAAGCTTTATGGAACATTAAATGATTTGCCATTAACAGATAATGAAGTGTTTTTTTCATAACGTCTCCTTTAAAATAAAATTTATAATTATTAGACTTCTAATAATTATATGCCTAATTATTATTTCTGTCAACACCGGAAATTTTTAAAATGGATTTTTAAAATAGCTTATGATATAATAGGCGGCACAGCTTTTATTATAAATTTAATTACTACAAAATTGTAGTCCTGCTGAAACCCTGCTGTAGGGTTCAGGTGTTATTCTCTATTCTGCAAAAAAAATTACATTAGAGAGAGGTGCTTACACTATGAACTTATTGGAGATTAAACAAATCTGCAAAACCTACGGAAGCGGAGATGCTGCCGTGCAGGCTTTAAAGAATGTCAGCTTTTCCGTCCCAAAGGGCGAATATGTGGCAATCGTCGGGGAATCCGGCTCCGGAAAAAGTACGCTGTTAAACATGATCGGCGCACTTGACACACCCACATCGGGAAGGGTGCTGATTGACGGCAATGACACATTTTCCATGAAAGAAAAACAGCTTACTGTTTTCAGGCGAAGAAATATCGGGTTTATTTTCCAGTCCTTTAACCTGATTCCGGAGCTTACAGTTGAGCAGAATATCATCTTTCCGGTACTGCTTGACTACCAGAAGCCGGACAGGAGATATCTGGAGGAGCTGCTTTTGGTACTCAATCTGCAACAACGCCGCAACCATCTGCCCAGCCAGTTATCCGGAGGACAGCAACAGCGTGTGGCAATCGGGCGTGCGCTGATTACAAGACCTTCGCTCATTCTTGCGGATGAGCCGACAGGAAACCTGGATTCCCAGAACAGTCACGACGTGATTGCCCTGTTAAAGGAAACCTCCAGGAAATATGAACAGACCATCGTCATGATTACCCATAACCGCTCCATTGCACAGACCGCTGACCGCATTCTGTCAGTATCAGACGGTGTGCTGACTGATCTGGGGAGGTGTTCGGGATGAAAAGTTATTTAAGCCTGATTCCTATTTCTGCAAAAACATGCAGAAAACAGAACCGTCTGACATTAATCTGTATTATTCTGGCGGTGTTCCTTGTAACTATTGTCTTTTCCTTTGTAGAGATTATGACAAAAGGAGAGGCAGAGTCCACGATAAGAAGACATGGTAATTACCATATTATTTTAAACGGTGTTTCTGAATCAGACGGGAAACTGATTGCAAGACAAAGTGATGTTACTGCCACCGCATGGTACCGCGCCTTTGGGGAAGACGAGGAATACTATACTGCAGGGGAGCGCCGGGTAGTTCTGTACGGAACAGAAAAGTCGTATGTTTCCGATATCAGAAATTTTGAACAGGAGGGGAATTTCCCGCAGGGTGATAGTGAAGTCATGCTGAGTATGGATGCGAAAGAAAAATACGGTTACCATACCGGCGACAGTATTACATTAAATACCCCGTCGGGTGATTTTGCCTACACCATTTCAGGTTTCTGTGCGGATGATTCTGAATACAACAACGATATGGACGGTTTCTGTGCATACATGAACCTGATTGCGTTTGAAGGCATATACACGGAAAAAGAAAATCCGGTATTATATATTCAGTTTGGAGAAGGTACTAATTATAGAAAAGCAATTAACAGCCTGAAAAAGCAGTACGGCCTGACCGATGAAAACATTAAGGAAAATACCATGGTACTCGCACTTTCAGGTGCCAGCGGCAATCAGAGCATCAACCAGCTGTATCCAGTTGCTGCGGCAGTATTCGTTCTGATTCTTGTTGCCGGAGTACTGATGATTTCAAGCTGTATGAACAGCAATATCGCCCAGAGAACACAGTTTTTCGGTATGCTGCGCTGTATTGGCGCCAGCAGAAAACAGATTATGCGTTACGTCCGGCTGGAAGCTTTGAACTGGTGCAAAATTTCCATTCCTACCGGCTGCGGTCTGGCAATTGCAGGTACATGGCTTCTGACGCTGCTCCTGCGGAATGTAGTTGGCGGCGAATGGGCTGACTGCCGGTTCGTCTTCAGCATTACAGGCATTCTCTGCGGTGTTCTGGTCGGTGTGGTAACGGTGCTTTTTGCGGCGCATTCACCTGCAAAGCATGCAGCAGCAGTATCCCCTGCGGCGGCGGTTTCGGGCAATACAGGCAGCCAGAAAAAAATATCCCATGCGACGAATACCCGCCTGCTTAAGGTGGAAACCGCCCTTGGTGTGTCCCATGCGGTATCAGTCAAAAAAAACCTGGTTCTGATGGCGTTGTCATTTGCTTTTACCGTAACCCTGTTTTTGACTTTCTATGCCGGGCTTGACTTTGTAACAAAACTGCTTCCGTCCGAAAGGGATTACAATCCTGATATTGCCATTGCTTCGGCGGACAATGAAAATTCAATTGACAAAAATATAACGAAAGAAATGGCAAAACTGAACGGTGTGGAAAAAATCAGCGGATGCTCTTTTGCCTATAATACTCCTGCCATGATAAACGGGAAAGCGGGCGTTGTCGATTTGGTTTCCTATGATGATGTTCTGTTTGACTGGTGCAAAGACTCTATTGTCAGCGGAGAAATGACAAAAATATCCGGGGATACGAATTATGTGCTGACCGTATTTTCCAAAGACAGCCGGCTGAATACCGGGGATAAGATTACCATCGGGGATACGGAGCTTGAAATCGCATGCGTAAATTCAGAGGGTGTGGGAGCCGGGAAAAACCCGCTGATTATCTGCACAGAGGAAACCTTTGAACGTATTACAGGTATCAAAAAATACAGTCTGCTTAATGCAACCCTTACAGACAGTGCACCTGAAAATGTGATTGACAAACTGAAAAAAATTGCAGGGGAAAATGAACTTGTGGACCGGCGAAATGAAACCAATGAAGCACATGCCTCCTTCTGGGTGTTTCGGATTGCTGCCTATGGTTTTTTAGGAATTATTGCACTGATATCAGTGTTTAATATTGTAAACAGTATTTCCATGAGTGTATCTGCAAGAATCAAACAGTACGGCAGTATGCGCGCGGTCGGAATGAGCATACGCCAGATGACGCGGATGATTACTGCAGAAGCAGTGACCTATGCTTTCTTGGGACTTGTAATCGGATATATTGCAGGACTTTTCCTCAACCGGCTGGTGACAGTTAAACTTATTGTAACACATTTTGGCGGAGTGTGGAAAATTCCGTTTGAACCAATGATTATCGTTTTTGTTATCTTTATTCTGTCAGTTGCTGCAGCGGTACATGCCCCAGCAAAACGGATTAAGAATATGGCGATTACAGAGACCATTAACGAATTATAGAAGATATAACTGTCTGCTTGTATCAGTGGAAAAAGAATGATATAATTTCAACAGTTAATGACAGGAATATTAACTGTTGAAATAGATTTCATATTACCGGATTAAAAACAAGGAAAACCAGATTATGGACTTAACGACTTTTTTTAAAAATAACCCTAAATGTGCCCTTGCCATTTCCGGCGGAGTGG
>CAYNOE010000234.1:0-4875 GCA_964398745.1 uncultured Lachnobacterium sp. | reverse complement strand
GGAAAAGTTATACAAAAAATTTTTTAAAAAAGTGCTTGACAGAATTATTTTTGGTTGCTATAATTCGATTTACAACAAAAGAGGTGATGCAGATTGAATGTGATGCAGACAGCATCGACACTGACACTGTACACAATTATAATTGTGGCGGTTGTTCAGGATTTTAAGAGCAGGAAGATCAGTAACCGGCTGATACTCACAGGTCTGCTCTTGTCACTGGCATTCGGAATACTTACGGACGGGATGTCACAAATTCCTTATATTCTCCTGAATATATCATTTCCGGTTATCACTTTATATCTTTTATATCTTCTTGGTGTTTTAGGCGCCGGAGATATCAAACTTTTTTCCATAATAGGTGGATTTACAAATTTAAAAATGCTGACGGTATGTGTAATGGCTTCGTTTTTTGCGGGCGCAGTGCTTGGGGTTATTAAGATGCTGTATAATCGTAATTTGAGGTTTAGCCTGTTCAGGGTGCAGCAGTATGTGAAAGGAATGTTAGTTGGAAACGTGTCTTCGTACCGCGAAACAATGGCGGAGGAACGGAACCTGATCCGCTTTTCACCTGCCATACTTATTGGCCTGCTGTTTTCCATGGGCTGGATGGCTGTACAATAACATATCCGTAACAGAAAGGAGGACGAATGAAAAAAATACGGTTAGGACTCTGTATCGGGGACAGGGAGTACGGAAACCGGTTTACAAACTGTCTGGTCAATCATTACAAGGAGGAGCTGGAGCTGCATATTTACACGGAACCGGATGAACTGTTAAAAGCCGGGGACAGCTTTGATGTACTGCTGCTTTCGGATTATGGCAGTACGCCGGATGTAAGGGGGATTAGTGTGCCGGTGGTCTATCTTCTGGATACAGAAGAGGATGCAGAAAAAATACTGGAAGGAGGGAGCTGTCCGGTGGACAAGTACCAGGAAGTAAACAAAATCGTGGATGAGATCTTAAAACAGATAGGGGAGGAGATTAAAAATGTAAAAGAAAACGGCTGTCTGCAGAAAATGCCGCAGATGCTGGCGGTATATTCTCTGGCTGAGAACCAGTACCAGCTGCCGTTTGCCGTAACGCTTGCGTCAATTCTGAGTGAGAAAGAGAAGGTTCTGCTTCTGGACCTGCAGGAGAACAGCGGGCTTTCCCAGCTTATGGAATGTGATGACAGCGGGGAAATGCCGGGGTTGGAGGAGCTGTTTCTGATGGCGGAAAGCGGAAGCTATTCCAAAAGCAGGATGATTTCCTGTATCGGGCATCTGGACAAGACGGATGCAGTTTATCCTGTCAGTAACACGGAATGCCTTTGCGAGGTCAGAAACGAAACCTACCGGAAGCTGTTTTCTATGATCTCAGGGGAAATGGACTATGGCACAATTATTTTAAATATGGGTTCACGCTTTGTTGGCTTTTTTGAACTGCTCGGGGAATGCCAGGAAATTTACCTGATGAAAAGCAGGGGAGGGCTTGGACAATGGAGGGAGAAAGAATTTACGGCAGAGTTAAAACGGCATAAGGCAGGAAACTGGAATGACAGCTTAAGGGAGATTCAGCTTCCGCCCGTGTCAAGTCCGATGGTATCCTGCGAACGGCTGGTGGAGCAGTGGAAATGGAATGAATTTGGTGACAGCATTCGAAGAATGGTGCCGGAGGTGAGATCCGTTGGATGAGTATATCGGTGAAATCCGGGAACGTGTGCTGGAGCGCATGGATCTTACAAAGGATATGACGGATGAGGAGATTTCGGATCTGATAGGGGAGGAAAGCGCAAGATTCTGCAGCGGGCAGGTGATTTCCCTGCGGGAACGCCTAAAGCTGCAGCAGAGGGTGTTTAACTCCCTGCGGAAGCTGGATGCACTTCAGGAACTGATTGACGATCCCGATGTTTCGGAGGTGATGGTAAACGGACCGGACCATATCTTTTATGAAAAAGCTGGGAAGGTCTATACATGGAACCAGGCGTTTGCCAGCGAGGAAAAGATGCAGGATGTCATACAGCAGATTGTCGGACGGCATAACCGTGTGGTAAATCTTTCGAATCCGATTGTGGATACAAGGCTTGCGGACGGCTCGCGTGTCAATGTCGTGCTTTCCCCTATTTCCCTGGACGGCTCGGCAATTACAATTCGTAAGTTTCCAAAGCATCCCCTTGATATGGAGAGCCTGATTCAGAAAGGGGCAATTACAAAAGAAGCGGCAGAGCTTCTGGCGACACTTGTAAAGGCACGCTATAGCCTTTTGATTTCCGGAGGAACCAGTTCCGGAAAGACCACGTTTCTTAATGCATTATCGCAGTATATCCCAGAGGATGAACGTGTTATTACAATTGAAGATTCCGCAGAGCTGCAGATACAGGGGGTAAAAAATCTGGTGCGGCTTGAGACAAGAAATGCAAACATGGAAGGTGTTATGCCTGTCAGCATCCGCGACCTGATCCGTACAGCGCTCCGCATGCGGCCGGACCGTATTATTGTTGGGGAGTGCAGGGGAGCGGAGGCATTTGATATGCTGCAGGCGCTTAACACCGGGCATGACGGAGGCTTGTCCACGGCACATGGCAATTCCAGCCAGGATATTCTGGCCCGCCTGGAAATGATGGTATTAATGGGAATGGAGCTTCCGCTTGCGGCAATCCGCCAGCAGATTGCATCGGGTATAGATGTAATCGTTCATCTGGGACGTCTGTCGGATAAAAGCCGCAGGGTGCTTG
Organism: uncultured Lachnobacterium sp.; assembly: GCA_964398745.1. Lineage (GTDB taxonomy): Bacteria > Bacillota > Clostridia > Lachnospirales > Lachnospiraceae > Roseburia. Next base: position 2,162 of record CAYNOE010000234.1, on the reverse strand, counting down.
AAATCATGGAGGTATGCGGTATGGAGGATGGGAAGATACAATTGTCACCGCTTTACCAGCTGAAAGGAGAAGAAGGAGCCTGGGAGCTTGTACACACAGGAGAACTGCTAAACCGCAAAAAACTGGTGATGGCAGGAATTTCTCTTTTTGGACATATGGCAAAGCCGAAGAAAGGGGGAGACGTGCGTGGATTATAAAAAATACAGTTTGTCAGCAAAGGAACGGATGCGGTGCTTTCTGACTGCGCTGGTTCTGGGTGGTACCATTGCTTATTTGTTTTATAACAGCTGGATTGCACTGGGCTGTATTCCAGTCGTTTATGTGATTTTATGCAGGCGTGCGGTTCATGCCGGAACTGAAAAAAGGCAGGAGGAGCTGGCAAAGGAATTTCTGGATACCCTGCGGACAGTCAGTGCATCGCTTTTGGCGGGGCTTTCCATGGAAAATGCATGGAAGGAAGCGGAAAAAGAAATCAGGACGCTTTATGGGGAGGAATCCTATATGTACCGGGAACTGGAAGCAATGAACCATTCGGTTGCATTGAATATCCCGCTGGAGCAGCTTTTGGAGGAATTTGCAGCGCGCGCGGGGAATGAGGATATTTCCAGTTTTTCGGAGGTGTTTGCATTTGCAAAAAGAGGCGGGGGAAATTTTGTTGCAATTATAGAAGGAACTTTGGAGCATATGCGCGCCCGTTATGATACAGAGCGGGAAATACAGGTGCTGGTCGCATCGCGCAAAATGGAGCAGAAGGTTATGAATGTTGTGCCTGTTTTTATTCTGGCATATCTGAAACTGACCTCCGGGGGATTTCTGGATGTTCTGTATGGGAATATCGCAGGTGTGCTTTTTATGACCGGATGTCTCGCTGCATATGGCGGCGTAGTCATTCTGGCTGAAAAGATATTAAATATCCGTGTATAGGATGTGAAAGGAGAAGAAATGAGTAAAAAGAAGATTCTGGAGACTGCCTTCATCTGTCTGGCGTTTCTTGCCATGGCAGCCTGTGTGGAGGCAAAACACTCACTGAATGGAAAGAACCAGATTATAAGGGGCAGTCCGGGAAGCGCAGCACAGGAAATAGAATTAAAACTGGATGCCGGAAAACTTCTGAAAAATTATGACTACAGTCTGAGTGTTCCATCTGTCGGCATTACTAAAAAGCGCGCCATGCAGTGTTTTGAAGATGCTAAAAGAGAAATTGACAAAAGCTTTTTTTCTAATAAGGAGAAAGCGGATCATGTCACAATGTCTGTCAATATGGCGGAATCCTATGCAGGCGGGCTTGTGAAGGCAGAATGGCTTCTGGACAGTTACCAGGCGGTAGATGTCAATGGGAATATGATTGAGGATGCTGTTGGTGACGATGGTGCACTGGTAACAGCGACTGCGCAGCTTTCCTGTGGAAATTATAAAGAGGAATATACATTTTCCTTTATGGTGTATCCTAAGACTCTGTCCCCAAAGGAACAACTTCTTAAAGACATAGGGGCAGCAGTTTCCGAGGAGGGAAGCAAAAAGGGAAGCCGGAAATTTACGCTTCCGGATGAAGTAAAAGGCATAAAGCTGAACTGGAGTGAAAAAAAGCAGTATTTGGTTTTAAAGGTTCTGCTGTTTGAAGTCATTATTGTGTTTCTTCTGTTTCTCTCAGAACGGGAGCGGAAGCGTATTGCGCTAAAAGAGCGCAGGGACCAGATGCAGCTTGATTATTCGGAGGTGGTCAACAAACTGTTGATTTTACTGGGAGCCGGGATGACCCTGAAACAGTCATGGAACAGGATTGCTGCCCAGTACGTAGAAAAAAGAAAGAAAAAAGAAGTGGGGAAACGCCATATTTATGAGGAAATGCTACTTACCGCCCATGAGATTTCGGACGGTGAAAGCGACCGTGTGGCATATCAGAAATTTGGGGAAAGAACCGATCTGGGTTCTTACCAGAGACTGGTTCGTATTCTGGTCCAGAATTTGCAGACCGGAAGCAGAGGCCTGTGTAAGCTGCTGGGACAGGAAGCGGAGACGGCGATGGAAGACAGAAAGGCTCTGGCAAAGAAACTTGGGGAAGAAGCGGGCACAAAAATGCTAATGCCGCTGATTCTGATGCTGGGGATTGTAATTGCAATTATTATTGTCCCTGCAATACTGTCATTTAGGATGTAAGGAGG
>CAYNOE010000233.1:0-4947 GCA_964398745.1 uncultured Lachnobacterium sp. | reverse complement strand
TCCACCAGTTTGCGCCGTCGATGGAAGCCGCCTCATAAAGCACCGGGTCAATATTTTTGATACCGGTATAATAAATCAGCATACCCCAGCCAAAGCCATGCCATATCAGGACAATCAAAACCGACCAGATGGCATTCTGCTGGGACAGCCAGTTCACCTGCCCCTGAAAACCAAATGCTTTCAGAATATTGTTCAACAGCCCGAAATCCGGATTATAGATAAATTTCCAAAGATACGCAATCACCGCTACGGAAATCACGTTGGGAATAAAGTAGATACAGCGAAAAATCCCTTCCGCTTTCCCCTGCAGTTTGTCTAACACCGCCGCAACGATAATTGCCAGCGGATGCTGTATGCATATAAAGCCAATGGCAAGCAGCAGCGAATTTTCCAAGGCGCGGCCAAACGCCTCATCCCGGAATAATTTTACATAATTATTCCATCCGACCAATTGTGCTTTTCCCATGCCCGAGTAATCCGTAAAACCATAATAGACACTCAGGCAGATTGGCGCCAGCACCGCAAACAGAAAAACCAGCAGTCCCGGCAAGACAAGGCTGAAAATAACCGGTTTGTTGCTATACAGTTTTCTCATAAAAAATCTCCTTCAATGCAGATGTCAATGATATTCCCCAGACAGTCCTGACAACAAAAAGGATGTTGCAAAAGTCAATTTCTTTTGGAACATCCTCTCGTTGCCTACTCAATTCATTCTGCTTTTATTCGCACGCCGCACCCATTGCTGCGAGGAAGTCCTCTACGGTTGTGGAGCCATTGGATACACCCTGAATCTTGCTTTCAATAGCAGTCTTAAATGCAGCGGACCCGCAATCGTTAATCGGTGTTCCGGAAACGCTGGTTGCATTTTTCAAAATATCCATAACCTGTTTCTGTAATTCGGTCTCATTTCCTGTCAGATACGCTGTCTGGTCCTGTGCAGACATGCCCACGCCGTTCTCCCAGCCATATTTGGAAAGCTTATCCGGCTGATACATATAATTTAAGAATTTAATTGCTTCCTCTTTTACTTCGGAGCTTGCGGATACCGCATAACCGCCGCCGTTCCATGCCGCAATATCATTTGCACCGGCCTTGCCGCCGTCAACAACCGGCATGGTAAATGCCCGGATATTATCCCTGATTTCAGGTGCGATATCTTCATTCAATGCCATGGAGCAGTCCCAGCTGCCCATGCAGTACATTGCCGCCTGACCATTGGTAAACAGGTTCATTGTAGTACCGTAATCCTGGGAGTCATACCCTACCTGGAACATACCTGCCTGCGCGGAATCCACCAGAATCTGTGTTGCCTGTACCAGTTCCGGTGCGGAAAAGTCGCCTGTTTCAATCGCATTGCGGACAATGTTGGAGTAATCCGTTCCGGCAACCTTTACCAGAATATTAGTGAGGAAACATGCCATCGGCCATCCGTCCCCGCCATCCATAGCCATGGGAATTATACCTGCGTCTTTGATTTCTGCGCAGAGCGCCATCAACTCGTCATAGGTAGTAGGAACACTCCATCCGTTATCCTCAAACATCTTCTGATTATAGGAGATAAGCTGGATATCCGTATTTCTCGGAAGACCATACAGTTTACCATCTTTCTTGAAGCCCTCTAAGGAACCTGCAATAAATCCATAGTCTGCATAATCCGCTTCGTTCAGTTCTGCGAGTACGCCTGCATCCAGCACTTCGTCAAGGAAAGAAGGCTGTCCCCAGATGCTGACAACATCCGGCATGCCGTTCATGGCATATGCTTTGAACTTCGTCTTGTAAGCTTCTTCGTCAAGAGCCTCCACTTCAATGACAACATTGGGATTTGCCGCCATATACTCATCGATAATCATCTGCTCTACCAGCCCCTGCCCGTTCTTGCGGTCAGGAAGGTTGGAAAATAACTTGATAGTTACCGTTTCACCTGCGCCATTTGCCGCATCGTTACCGGCATCATTTCCTGCATTATCAGTCTGTGCCGTATTATTCTGCGGCGTGTTATTTGCCGGCTGTGTGCCATTTCCTGAATTGCCGCATCCTGCAAGCAAAGATACACTCATGACTGCTGCCAACAGCGATGCAATTAATTTTTTCTTCATCTTTTTGTCCTCCCGCCAATGTATGTTTTATTGATGTTTTCATCTTATCAGCCATATCACCGCATTAACAGATGGCAATTTTTCAAAATGGTGGAATATATTCAAAACAGAATGTGACCTCGTCACAGAAATGACATCCGGCATAAGGTATACTGGACTCACAACAAAGAAAGGAAGGTAATCAATATGTCAGTACTTCATGTAAATAAAAGCAATTTTGACTCTGTAAAAGAAAGCAGCAAACCCGTTCTTCTGGACTTCTACGCGGACTGGTGCGGCCCCTGCCGCATGGTATCCCCTATTGTGGATGAGATTGCCGAGGAAAACCCACAGTACCTTGTGGGAAAAATCAATGTAGATAAGGAGCCGGAACTGGCTGAGAGATTTCGGGTTTTCAGCATCCCGACGCTGGCTGTAATGAAAGACGGCAAGATTCTTGTCCAGTCGTCAGGTGCAAAGCCAAAAGCACAGATTCTTGCCATGTTAGAGGGTTAACCTGCGAAGACGCTGTTTGTCAAGGATTCTGATTCCTCCCCGGAAAACCTCCACAATCCCTTCATTGGCAAAATATTTCAGCATCCTGGATACTACTTCACGGGCAGAACCCATATAGCGGGCAATCTGCCCGTGCGTCAGTGCTATGGTATCCAGTCCTGTCCTTGCCGATTCATCGTACAAAAAAATGGCAAGCCTTTTGTCCATGCTCATAAAAAGAATCTGCTGCATCACCCACATGACATCGGAAAAACGGCCTACGGCAGTTTCCAGCGCAAATATTTTTATTTCCGGATTGCGCTCTGCTGCCGCCGCAAAGGCAGGTCCGCTGATGACATAGCATGTACAGTCCTCTTCCGCATCTATAAATACATCAAATGTAATGGCATCCAGCACACAGGAAGCTGAGAGCATACACATATCCCCCGTATGTAAGCGGTAAAGCGTGATGTCCTTTCCCTCATCCGACATCATATAAAGCCTGAGGCTTCCCGATTGGACGAGAATGACACCTGAACATTCACTGCCGTCGTGGACATGTTTTCCTTTCGGATAAGTAAACATGCAGGAATTGTCACAAAGATATTCCCTGTCCGCATCCGGTATTTTCTCCCAGAAAGGAAACATTTCCTTATAAACGTTTTTCATGAGCATGGCAGATTCTTTTTCCGTCCCCATTTATCCAATCTCCTCCATAGGCAATCCTTTCGTTAAAACCACGCCCTTTGCATTTTCATCGTCCATAATCAGTTCCCCCACTTCAGGCACCCGAATTTGGCCGGACAGGGGATTTTTAATACTGTCGACCTTCGTTGTAATGACGGCATCCACTTCCGATTTTTCAAAAGCAAGGTCCGTTCCCGTCATTTCACAGTTAACCAGTTTCAGGTTTTTACAGTAACAAAACGGCTGGGTACCGATAATTTTACAGTTTTTAAGGGTCAGTCCATCCGAATACCACGCCAGGTATTCCCCTTTTACCACACTGTCTTTCACCGTTATGTTTTCACCATGCCAGAAAGCATCCTTAGTATCAAACACGCAGTTTTCAAAAACGGCATCCTTGATGTACTGGAACGAGTATTTACCCTTAAAATTTACCCCCCTGAAAGTCAGGTTTTGTGCCCGCATCATAAAATATTCGCTGACTGCCGTGGTGTCCTCCATGTGAATCCCGCGCACGGACCAGCCAAATTCCGGGGAAATAATATCACAGTTTTTGATAGATACGTCACTGCACTCCCTGAGTGCTTTAATTCCGTGCATTTTCGTATCCTCGATTTTTATATGGTCCGAGTACCACAGTGCAGCCCGGCAAAGCTGGGTCATCTCCGAATCCGTAATGATAAGTCCGGTATCATGCCAGAAAGGATAGCGGAGATTGAAAAAGCAATGCCCTGCCTCGATATTTTTTCCTTCTTTAAAAGCGCTTTCGCCGTCCGCCGGACCGTCAAACGAACAGTTGCTTACCACTATGCCATCCACACCGTAAAGTGCGCGTTCCTCATCAAATTTCTGATTTTCTATTACCTTCATTCTCTTTTCCTCCGCTTCTTACTCATCGCCCCTGCAACAGTCAATCTGATACACCAGATAATCCAGACAGTCAATCTGCTTCTCCCCTTCATGCACTTTTTTGAGAAGTCCGCTCCTGTGCTTTTCCAGCCGTTTCAAAAGCTCCTCTTTCCTGCCGTCATCCAGACATTCCATACAACATTGAATGGTTTCCTCACTGCATCCTGCCTCTCTCAGGTTTTCCACAACCGCTTCTTTTGAGCCATATGCAATTAACTTTTCCAGGCTGATTTTTTTCCCATCCATATTCATCCTCATTTCTGCGCTGTTTTGATTGTACACAGTCCGTAATTGATAATTTCTTATTTTATTATATTTCGCCTTCACTTTTATAGCAAATACTTATAAACAATGCATATGCATAATTGAAAACTATGGAAAATCATGCTATACTACATACAACAAATAAAGATTCGGGAAAGGAGTCTTTCATCCATATGGAACTTCGTGTACTTCAGTATTTTCTTGCAGTGGCAAGGGAGCAAAGCATTGTCAGGGCTGCCGAATCCCTGCATCTTTCACAGCCCACACTTTCTACGCAGATAAAGGCCATGGAAGAAGAATTAGGCAAACAGCTTCTTATCCGCAAAACAAAAGGCTCCAGAAAAGTAACCCTTACAGCGGAAGGGATGATTCTCAGAAAGCGTGCAGAAGAAATCCTGAATCTGGTGCAAAAAACCGAAAAGGAAATTTCCCTCTCCGACCAAATCATTGTCGGAGATGTTTATATCGGTGCAGGTGAAACCGATGCTGTCCGCTATATCGCAAGAGCTGCACGAAA
>CAYNOE010000232.1:0-4951 GCA_964398745.1 uncultured Lachnobacterium sp. | reverse complement strand
GCGGCAACGGATAATGACAAGGGAAACGGATTTGCATATAAAAGTGCCATGTGGATGGGCGCGGATGCATATGTACGGTGCGTGAAAACAGAGGCATGGATGGATGAAAGCCGGATTGAGGTTCCGCTTCCGCCTGCGAACAACAAATACACCGGAAAAGAACAGTGCGGGCATTTCTCCATTGCCTTTACCCATGAAATACCGGTTTCCCCAAAGACCACTGTCAGGATATGCTATGATGTGGAGCCGGACGGAAGGATTCATGTGCAGGTTCACTATAGCGGACAGAAAGGCCTGCCGGATTTGCCGGTATTCGGGATACGGTTTCTGATGCCGACAGCAGCTGACCGTTACCGCTACGAGGGACTTTCCGGTGAAACCTATCCGGACCGCATGGCGGGCGGAGTGCCGGGAACTTACGAAATAAAAGGGCTTCCGGTTACACCGTATCTGGTTCCCCAGGACTGCGGCATGCACATGCAGACGAAATGGGTAGAGATTTACAGAAGTAAAGTTCCGGCACACAGCGGCGGGAAAGAAAAGGAAAGCTGCCTGCGCTTTACGGCGGACGGGGCGGATTTTGCTTTTTCCGCACTGCCTTATACTGCGCTTGAACTGGAAAATGCAACGCACCATGAGGAACTTCCGCCTGTGCGCAGAACCGTTTTATCCATTTTCGGGGCAGTGCGCGGGGTTGGCGGAATCGACAGCTGGGGTGCCGACGTGCGGCCGCAGTATCATATTCCGTCAGAGAGCGACATGGATTTTGCTTTCTGGATTGGGAAATGAAATGGAATAAGATGAACAGAAAACTTGCATAAACATTATAATGCACCTCTGATAACAACAGTTCCGCAGGAAAATTTGCAGGATTGGCACAAGAAACTTGCAAAAAATCCCAATATATGTTATTCTGTTGCATATTATTTTGTGTGGGATAACCTGAAAGGAGCCGATGTATATGAAAATGTTATCAGATGCACTTGTAAAAATTGATGATTTTGTCTGGGGACCGATCATGCTGGTTCTTCTGGTTGGAACGGGGATATTCCTCACCATCCGAACACGCGCGCTTTGCTGGAGGAATCTTCCTTACGCACTAAAAAGTGTACTCAGTAAAGAAGCGCGGCAGAAAAAGGGTGAAGGGGATGTATCCCCGTTTTCGGCGCTTACAACCGCGCTTGCGGCAACGATTGGCACCGGCAATATCGTGGGTGTTGCAACAGCGATGGTATCGGGCGGACCGGGCGCGCTGGTCTGGATGTGGATTTCCGCTGCATTCGGGCTGACTTCCAAATTCAGCGAGTGTATGCTGGCGATTAAGTACCGTGAAGTCAATGAAAAGGGCGAGATGTCCGGCGGTCCGATGTACACCATGAAGAAAGCATTTAAGAATAAAAAGCTGGGTGCAGTACTCGGCTGGCTGTTTGCGCTGTTTGCCGTAGTTGCATCATTTGGAATTGGAAACCTGACGCAGGGAAATTCCATTTCTTCCGCATTAAATACAACCTTTCATATTCCGGCATGGGGAACCGGTATTGTGATTACGGTGCTTGCCATGTTCATTATTCTGGGCGGGATTAAATCCATTTCCAGGGTATCCCAGGTAGTCGTTCCGGTAATGGCTGTTTTTTACATAATTGCGGGACTGATTATAATTATTGGAAATATTGCAAACATTCCGGCAGGGATTGCCATGATTTTCAAAATGGCATTTTCTGTCAAGGCAGTTGGCGGCGGACTTTGCGGAAGCATCGCTGCCTCCATGGCACAGGCACTCCGTTATGGGGTTGCGCGCGGTGTTTTTTCCAACGAAGCAGGTATGGGCTCTGCGGCGATTACAGCTGCGGCAGCAAGCACCAGTGATCCAGTAAGGCAGGGTTATATCAATATGACCGGAACATTCTGGGATACGATTGTGGTATGTACGATTACCGGACTCTGTATTGCGGGTTCCGGCGTACTTGGAAGCACGGATACCGCTGCGACCGGAAATTATTATTACGAGGCGTCGCAGGAAGCCGGTGGTTCTCTGGAATTTTCGCTGGAATCAGACGAAAAAACAACGACCACGAAATACCAGATGAAAGACAGCAGTTATGATGCAGAAAACAAAGAGCTTTCCCTGGCGCTTGCAAAGGGAGATGAAAACATGACGCTTGTCATGAAAGATACCGATGAACGCCAGCTTACGGATGAAGCGGCCTTTCAGGGAACATGGACGGATGAATCCGGAAACGAATACATTTTTTCTGGGGACGGTTCCCTGGAATACCGTGAAATGGTTGTAGGGTCTGCCCTGACAATTGCAGCATTTAAGACCATACTCGGGGAGCCGGGCGGCTGGCTGGTCTGCATCGCAATCGCGCTCTTTGCATTCTCCACAATTCTTGGCTGGGAGTATCATGGGGAGAAAGCGTTTGAATATTTGTTTGGTACCCATCGGTTTAACATTATCTACAGGATTGTTTTCTCCCTTGTGGTTTACCTGGGGGCAACGACTACGCTTAAGATTGCATGGAATTTTTCGGATATTGCGAATGCCCTGATGGCAATTCCAAACCTGATCTGTATGCTGGCATTAAGCGGTGTGATTGTAGAGGAAATGAACCGTTACCAGAAAATTATCAAAGAAGAAAAAGAGGTAAAGAAAAAGGCAGTACAGTGAAAACAAAGATTGCAATTATCGAAGATGATAAAGGATTAAATAATGGAATTGCGCTTGCCTTAAAGCAGGAAAACTATGAATTTTATTCCTATTATACGCTTGCGGAAGCCGTGGATATTGGACAGATGGATCTGGTGATTCTGGACTTAAACCTGCCGGATGGAAACGGGCTGGATTTTTTAAAAAAGCTGCGGGAATATTCAGATGTTCCGGTGCTGATTCTGACAGCCAACGACAGTGAAATGGACGAAGTAACCGGGCTGGAGCTTGGGGCAGAGGATTACATGACCAAACCGTTCAGCCTGATGGTGCTTCGTGTCCGCGTGGAAAAAATCCTAAAAAGCAAAGAGACAGCATCCGCTTTTATTTTTGGAAACCTTTATTTTGATTTTGCCGGTATGGATTTTAGGCGCGGCGGGGAAAAAATTGAGCTCAGCAAGACCGAACAGAAGCTGCTCCGTATGCTGGTGGAAAACAGGGGGCAGACCATTTCCCGCGAACGGCTTCTGGAATATGTATGGGATGATGCTGATTTTATAGATGAAAATGCATTGTATGTTACAGTAAAAAGGCTGCGTGACAAACTGGAACCGGACGGCGTGAAATATATCCGGACGGTGTATGGAATCGGATATAGCTGGAGGAATTTAAAGCAATGAAAAGCTGGAAGCATAAGTGGGGATACAGGCGTGTGGATGCAATGCTGGAGGATGCAATTGCAGGCCGCTTTGAGGAGTCTGATTATGATGAAAGCGAGTTATCCAGGCTGGAGGTCAAATGGAAGCGCTATCTTTCCTCTTCCAAATTGTCGGCGTATAAGCTGGCGGAAGAACGGAAAAATATACAGGAGCTTGTGACCAATATTTCCCACCAGACGAAAACGCCGCTTTCCAATATTTTGTTGTACGGGCAGCTTCTGCAGGAAAAGAATCTGGATGATGAAAGCGAAAACCTTCTGGACCAGATTCTTTTTTATTCGAAAAAGCTGGATTTTCTGATACAGTCGCTTGTAAAGACTTCGCGTCTGGAAGCCGGGACGTTCCGGTTTGCCCCGAAGAAACAGGGGCTTTCCTCCCTTGCAGGAGAACTGGTGGGAGTATGGGAAACGCAGGCAAAGGCAAAAAACATTGCCCTTGTTCTGGAAAAGGAAGAAAGAGAAGTCATGGCGGTTTTCGACCATAAATGGACGCTTGAGGCAGCCGGAAATATTCTGGATAATGCCATAAAATATTCCCCGGCAGGTTTAAAGGTCGGGATTCGTGCATTTTCCCATGAAATGTTTGCCTGCATAGAAGTAAAAGACCAGGGGACGGGGATTGAGGAAGAAGAAATTCCGCTGATTTTTTCCCGTTTTTACCGTGGAAAGAACGTGCAGGATGCAGACGGAGCAGGTGTAGGACTGTTTCTCGCAAGGCAGATTATTGAGGGACAGGGCGGCTATATCCGGGTAGTGTCAAAGCCGGGGAAAGGAAGCCGGTTTCAGGTGTTTTTGCCTCGGTGAGGAAATTCTGTCGAAACTGTAAGATTCTCGAAAGAACAGGGAAAGATGACCATGTTATGATATAACTACCGAAATGAAAGGAGCAGATAATATGGAAGTCTTAAAAACAGTTGGTCTGAAAAAATTTTACGGCACCGGGGAAAAACAGGTACGGGCTTTAGGTGGCGTGGATTTGTCTGTGGAGCAGGGCGAGTTTATTGCCATTGTCGGAACCAGCGGAAGCGGAAAGAGTACGCTTTTACATATGTTAGGCGGGCTGGACCGTCCAACCGCGGGAAAGGTTATGGTCGATAACAAAGACATTTTTTCATTAAATGATGAAGCACTCACCATTTTCCGGAGGAGAAAAATCGGCTTTGTCTTTCAGGCATTCAATCTGGTGCCGGTACTCAACGTATACGAAAACATAGTGCTGCCGGTCGGGCTGGACGGAAATGAAGTGGATGGCCCGTATGTGAAAAAAATCATTGAGATACTCGGACTGGAAAACAAACTGACGAGTATGCCGGGACAGCTTTCCGGCGGCCAGCAGCAGAGGGTGGCGATTGCCCGCGCACTTGCGTCAAAACCAGCCATTCTTCTGGCGGACGAGCCGACCGGAAACCTGGATTCCAAAACCAGCCAGGATGTGCTGGGGCTGTTAAAAACCAGCGGACAGAGATTTTCCCAGACCATGGTTATGATTACGCATAATGAGGAAATTGCACAGATGGCGGACCGTATCATCCGGATTGAAGATGGGATGATTGTAAAAGGTGGTGAGCTCTATGCGTAAAGTTAAG
>CAYNOE010000231.1:0-4990 GCA_964398745.1 uncultured Lachnobacterium sp. | reverse complement strand
AAAAATATTATGGAACTAAAAAAAGCGGTTGGAAAAGCCTGCATCATTGCAACGGATACGGCAATGAAACCCCTGTTAAATGCAGGAATTGTTCCCAATCTGTTTGTGATTATAGATGGTTTGAAACCAGAACTGCTTTTTCAGCATAAAGATATTTCAAAAGTGCCAATGGTGACAATGACAGCAGTATCTATAGGACCAATGGGTTGCCATGGGGGAAAGAAGTTTTTTTATAATAGTGGTCCGGGAATAGAACAGGCGATGCTGAATGAACTGAGCGAAAAAGAGGGGGAAGACAGATTACTTCCAAATTTGATGTCAGGTGGTTCTGTGGCAACCTCCGCATACTGCCTTGCCCTGAACATGGGGGCAAGGACGGTAATTCTGGTTGGCCAGGATCTTGCCATGACCGGAAACAAGACACATGCGGACGGAACCTTTAAGGAGAAGATGGATGATATTGACATAAACAGCAAGGAATATTTTGAAGTGGAAGCCGTTGGCGGCGGACAAGTGCTGACAAGGGACGATTTTAAGCTTTATCTGGACTGGTATGAAAAGTGGATTAAGGAGTGGAACCATATTACAACGGTTGATGCAACCGAAGGGGGAGCCAGAATTCATGGAAGCAAGGAGATGACTCTAAAAGGGGCGATTCGTAAATACTGCAAACGGGAATATAATGTCAAATGGCATATAGACCACTCCAGAAAGCTGTTTACTGGGGAAAACTGCAGGATTGCACTGAAATATTTTGCGGATGCACCCGGGAAATTAACGGAGGTAGGGAAAAAGGCAAAAGAGGGACAGTTTTATTATAACCGGCTGGAAAAACTGGCAGTTGAGAATAGAACAGCAGGGAAAGAACTGGACAAGACGTTAAAACACATTAAAAAAATAAACCATTATATGGAAACGGATTACATGGCGCAGATGGTCATGGAAAGTTTGGTGGGGTTAAATTATTCCCTGCGGCCGCAGGTTTACCAGACGGGAAAAAATTTACGGGATGATTTTTTGGATATGGCAAAGCAGGGGCAGGTCATTACATATTGCATGGAAATTGCTGCTGCGGAAATAAAGGGAGTTGCAGAAGAAACCATTGTAAAATATGTAAAGGAACATCCGGTAGAAGAGCAGGCAGATGGTAAAAAGGAGTAGGATATGGCACTGACAGGACAGGAACTGCTGGACTATGCATGTACGCAGTTTGAAAACGGGGCATATGATGCGGCACTTGAAGCATTTATCCTTGCATATGAAAAGGGATATGAAAAAGAGTGGGTTCTGGAAAATATTTATAGCTGCTATATGGAAGGGAATGAAGCGGAGTTTCAGAAGAATTATGAACACTGGAATACTGGTGATAAACTGAAATACGAAGGCTTGACGTTGGATTTTATTCCGTACCGAGAGGGCGAGTATTATATTTATGACAAGGAAATACAGAATTTCAGGGGAATTTTTTCCATGGACAGTGTGAACCATGTTACCAGACAGGAAGATTTCAGGCGGATGGAGTTCAGTGCGCTGGCAGTGGCAATGTACTGGGACTGGAGTAGTTTGCCGGAAATTCTGGCAGAAGCAGAATTCCGTAAAATATATGCGGTCTGCCAGGACATGAATAAGTGTGCGTCATTTTTTAAGGTTCCGGAACTGGCAGGGTATGCCAAAAATATTATGCTGTTTCCGGATATGGAAGCATTCCGGCATTATTTCCACGGGCATACTTCAGAGTACCTGCCAAAGCTCTGTGTGGGAACAGAAGAAGGAAAAAAGAGGCTGCTGGATATTATAAACCAGGAGCATACATACCGGCTGACACCGGAAGGGCGTAATACGGACAATGTGCTGCTGACAATTGGGATTCCGACATATGAGCGTGGTCATCTGTTGTTGAAACGAATAAAAAATCTGTTGCCAATGGCCTATGATGCGGAAATTGAAATTGCGGTTTCTAAAAATGGAACAGAACTGTATCAGGAAGAGTATAGGCAGGTTGCCAAAATGCAGGATGCCAGACTTGTTTATTATGATCATGGGAAAACGTTGGATGCGACAGCAAATTGGAGGTATGTTGTTGAACTGGCAAGTGGGAAATATGTGCTGTTTGTTTCGGATGAGGATGATGTGGTTGTAGAGGCACTTGAACATTATTTTAAACTTCTGACAGATTATCCGCAGTTGAATGCTGTAAGGGCAAAAACAGCATATCAGCATAGAGATATTTCAGAACGCAGTTACGGGGAAAAGGGATTAAAAGCATTTATGAATTTTTTCCTGAGGCAGAATTATCTGTCGGGTTTGATTGTCCGGAGAGAAGATTTTGTTAGAGAGAATTTTAAGCGTCTGAAGAAGTTTGGGGATAATGCGTTTTTTATTTTTTATCCGCATGAATGGTGGTGTGCGCTTCTTAGCCAGAAAGGGGACAATGTAACCGAACCGGTGGTTTTGATTCAGGAGAAGGATGGTGTTCCGCAGAGTGCTTCGGAGGTGGTAATAGATGGATATGCCACTTATGAGGGAAGGCTGCAGCAGTTTCAGGGAATAGTTGAATTTCTGCATTGGATGATGGATGGAGATGCAGCAGGAGCGGCCGCCGGACTGGATATGACAATAAGAAAGACGACCTATCTTTTGAAGGGGGCAAGGGAGTATGGACATGATATTGAGCATTATGAGGAATGGATTGATAAGTTCTGCCGTATGGCAATGGATGCCATCGATACATTTGTTTTAAGCGAAGAACAGAAATTAAAGCTTTTCTTGACACTACAATATTGTGTAATAAAATCAATAGAGCAATATCAAGCATAATGGGCGGTATATTTGGGACGGTTTATATAAAAACACAATTACATAGTACTAACATAAATTGGCGCAAAGGAGAAAAAATGAGACATACATTTATAGCGGCAGAAATAGGAATTAACCACAACGGGGATATGGCGATTGCAAAGAAGCTGATTGACACGGCAGTTGTCGCAGGCTGTGATGCCGTGAAGTTCCAGAAGAGAACCGTGGATAGGGTTTACACAAAAGAATACCTGGACGGATCAAGGGAAAGTCCATGGGGACATACACAGAGAGCCCAGAAAGAAGGGCTGGAATTTAGCAAAGCAGAATATGATGAAATTAATCGGTATTGTAAGGAAAAAGGAATTGAATGGTATGCTTCGGCATGGGATACAGATTCGCAGAAATTTTTACAGCAGTATGACTGTAAGTATAATAAAGTGGCTTCCGCAATGCTGACGAATGATGAACTGCTGGAAGAAATTGCTGGGGAAAAGAAATATACCTTTATCGCAACGGGGATGAGTACGCTGGAGGAAATCGACCATGCAGTGGAAATTTTCAGGAAAGCAAACTGTGAGTTTGAACTGATGCACTGCAACAGTACATATCCGATGCCGCCGGGAGATGCAAACCTGAAGCTGATTGGTGTTCTTGCGGATTTGTATAAATGCAGGGTAGGATACAGCGGACATGAAGCAGGAACATTGGTAAGTACCTGCGCTGTGGCGGCAGGGGCAACATCTATTGAGCGCCATATTACGTTGAATAAAAATATGTACGGTTCTGATCAGAAAGCGTCCATTGAGCCATATGAGCTGTGCAGGCTGGTAAGGGATATCAGGGAGACGGAAAAAATCATGGGCACTGGAGAGAAGGTACTGACCGCAGCAGAGGAAGAGGTAAAGAAGAAACTGAGGGGCTAGTCGGATGATTAAACTAATAGTATTTGATATTGACGGTGTGGTTACGGATGGCTCCGTTATTATAGATTCAGACGGGAAAGAACAAAAACAGGTGAACCTGAAGGATATAGACGCCATTTTCGAACTGGATAGGAGAGGTTATCAGCTGGCAGCTATCACAGGGGAAGACACGGATATCGTTAGTTATTTTGAAAAACGGTTTCCGTGGAAATATTTTTACCGGGGCAGCAAGAAAAAAAAGGAAACTTTGCAGCAGATTGAAGAAAGCGCAGGAATCAGCCGGGAGGAAATCTGTTACGTCGGTGACGGAAAATATGACGTGGAACCGCTGGCATATGCAGGCCTTGGAATCTGCCCGGCAAATGCAATTGACAGGGCGAAAATGGCTGCTGACATTATCCTGCAGAATGACGGGGGCAGGGGCTGTATCTGGGAACTGGTTTCCATACTGGAAAAATATAATGATGACGGCAGCTCCCACAATTATTTTTACAGAAGACTGGAGGAGCATACAAATATATTTAAACAGCTGGCCTCCGACCAGGAACTGATGGACAGGGTGAGGGCAGTCGGGGATAACATTATGGAAATATTTGAAAATGGCGGGGCTGTATATCTGTGCGGAAACGGGGGAAGCGCGGCAGACGCCCAGCACATCGCGACGGAATTTGTCAGCCGTTTTTATAAGGAACGTCCCGGTCTGAATGCAGAGGCGCTTTCGGTCAATACATCCACGCTGACAGCAGTGGGAAATGACTACAGTTTTGAAAGAGTTTTTGCCAGACAGTTGGAAGCAAAGGCGCATACGGGTGACATGGTAATCGGGATATCTACCAGCGGCACCTCCAAGAATGTGCTGGAAGCCCTGGGGTATGCAGGGAAAAATAAAATAAGCACAGTGCTTCTGACGGGCGGGGCTGAGAATCTGGAACTGGAAGATGCTGCTGACTATATTATTAAAGTGCCGTCACTAATCACTCCGAGAATACAGGAAGCACATATCTTTATCGGTCATGTGATTGCAGAGTATGTGGAATACAGGATGTTTGGTTAATGTATGTTGAATAGACCCATCCCTTGATAGTGTGAGAAAAATGTCACAGGAAGGAAGTAAAAATGTATTTAGATTATTTAATGGAGCGTATAGGAAAAGGGAATAAGAAAATTTGCGTATTTCCAATGGGAGAAGGAGGAAAGAGAATGTTGGAAAGATTGCGCACGGTGGGAATGGACATAGATTTTTTCTGTGATAATAACCCTGAGTTGTG
>CAYNOE010000230.1:0-4993 GCA_964398745.1 uncultured Lachnobacterium sp. | reverse complement strand
TTATTTGCAAAAAAATCATCAATATTTTTTTTGACTTCTTCGTCTGACAGCGTCTTTAAAAGATATCCCTCCGGTTTTAATGCCATGACTTTGCGGACACTTTCTATATCGCCCCTTCCGGTCAGGAAAATGACCGGAGTATCTGCTATTTCCTTATCGGAACGAATCATTTCCAGAGCCTGCCTTCCGTCACAGACTGGCATTTCATAATCCAGAAGAACCAAATCCGGTCTGTCTACTGCCAGGTTTCTTATTGCTGATATGCTGGAATCAGCTTCTATGACTTCATAATGCTCTCCCAGCAGTTTTATAATTCTGGAGCGCATAAATTCCGAATCATCCACCACAAGAATTTTCTTTCTTGGCATTGATTCCCTGACCAGATATTCCTTAACCGCAGCCATTGCATTATTGTGTTCAATGGAAGGGACGAATTTGCCACGGATTGAATCCGTTGCTGAAACGCAAAACGCAAAATACCCGCTTCCAGTATCAAACAACAGACTGCACGGAGGATTTGAGCGCTCAAATGAACCCAGAAGCTGTTCATATGTCAAAAGGCTTTCTTTTTCCAGCTCACAAATACCCATGGCCGGGAAACATTCCCTGATTTTCTCCAGAAACTGGCGCAGAACATACCGGATGACATTAATCACCATATCATCCGCCCGGGAATACTGGGTATTCATAATTCCTCCCACAAGCTTCAGAAGAAGCGTCTCTTCCATAACAATGGTAACTTCCCATTTGTCTTTCTCTTTTCCGCGGTAAGTAAAACGGCTGCAGATTACTTTGCCAAAATCCTCCCCTGCATACTGCTCGCTGATCAGGGAAGCATTCACATGAAATATCTCATAAAAAATCCGGGCAATGGTCTGTTCCAGCGCGTCTTTTTCTTCTTCATGGGGCAAATCCGTCCATTTGCTCATCATTTTTCCGGAAATCGCCTGGTCTTCTGTCTGTGTATGGGCAACTACCCATCCAATGCAGACACCCAGAAAATGCCGGATGGATTCTTCTGAATAACCAGTTTTCTCCATCTCTTTTTCGAGCGCCGGAAGTGTTTTTTTACGAAAATTATCATGCAGTCTTTTATGTATTTCATATTCACTGTAATCAATTGACCGCATATACTCCTCTTCATGCTCAAAATGCTCCATGGTATGATTTTTCAGGTATTTTACGCCCTCACGGCATACCCACTCACTTTTATCTTCGTTTTCACTGATTCTAAGCAGCTTATCCATGGCTGTAAACAGCATCATATGCTCTTTGTCAATAAAATCCACTCCAATTTTATATTTATCATGCCACTCTATATGTCCCACGCTTCTCCTCCTCATCTGAAAACACCATCTCTTTGAATATTGCAACTGAATAGATTATACCACTTCTTTTCCAGTTTGGCTATCTTTAATTTCCTTCGCACATTTTTGCGGGCAACGGATTATTTAATGAATGCCAATTTCCCTAAGCTGTCTTCTGCTCTCTTTGTACTCTTTATGGTACTGTCCGACCAGATTCCAGAATTCCCCTGAATGATTCATATATACCCTGTGTGCCAGCTCATGCACTACCACATAATCCATCAGTTCCTGCGGCAGATAATGCAGACGGTAATTAAAATTCAGATTTCCTTTACTGCTGCAGCTCCCCCAGCGTCCCTTCTGGTTGCGTATGGTAATGTTATTGTAAGTGACTCCCATCTGCGGCGCATAAAATTTTACCCGTTCCATAAAATGCCGCCGGATAATATTTTTCTCCATCGGTGTCAGCTCTTCATACGCCGGAATGTGGTACTGGTCTGCAATCTCCTGCTGTCTGTCCCGCTTTAATTCCATTTCCATCCTTGTACGCAGAATCCATGCCATATTCTTTTCTACAAACAGCTCCACCTCATGCTTTTTCACCTGCCACGGCGCACGCACTGCCACTGTCCCGTTTGCCCCCACCTGCAGGGTAAGTGTCTTCCTCCTGCTGCGTATGACAGGAATACTGAGCATCCCTTTTCCTGTTTTTATGGTGATTTCCCATGACGTTCCTGTCTGCCGCCGCTTCCCGGTTTCCATCTGTATGTACCTCCTGAATACGGTTCTATTATAACGAAAAAGCCGGATAATAACAAGGGCAGAGGCAGCCAGTTAAAAACAGTGCGCAGAACCTGCAGGACAAAAGAATGTCGTTACTATTCACGACTCAGGTGCCGCTCATAGCAACGAATGTCCCTTTTTTGAAGAAATTTAGGACATATGTACTATGGACAATATACACCTCTTATGTTATGCTTTTGCTGTAGCTATTTTAATCCTATAGTTATATATTTTTTCTATTACATTTCCCACAAGAATAAAGGAGGCATTCCGTGGCGCTAACAAATGAAGATTTACAAGCAATCGCAGACCTGCTGCTGCCTGTTAAAGATGATTTGCAGGAGCAAATTCAGTCTGTTCGCACTGATTTACAGGACCAGATTCAGTCTGTTCGCACTGATTTACAGGACCAGATCCAGTCTGTTCGCACTGATTTACAGGATCAGATTCAGTCTGTGCGTACTGATCTGCAGGATCAGATTCAGTCTGTGCGTACTGATTTGCAGGATCAGATTCAGTCTGTGCGTACTGATTTGCAGGAACAGATTCAGTCTGTGCGTACTGTTCTGCAGGACCAGATTCAGTCTGTTCGCACTGATTTACAGGATCAGATTCAGCAAACTGAACAGAAGCTTAGAAAAGAAATACATATTCAGGAACAGAATATCAGACAATACATAAAAAAGGAAATCCACACGAGCGAAAATCTTGTACTTGAAGAAGTATCACGGGTACACCATATTTTAGAACGACATACGAAAGACAAAACAAAACACCCCGCATAAAAGTCAAATACCCTGCAGCAAGCAATGGGGCATGACTTAGCTTCTTTTTAACAAGTTCTCCCCAGAGGGGCGGGGGTATTTGACCCTCGCGGCAGTCGCCAAATGCCTGCAAGCAGTTACTTGGCTCGTTGCTCGCGGGAATAAAAGAAATATGAACAGTTGCAACGGAAAGGATTTCTTTTTTCTCTATTTTCCGGTTATTCCACATCCTCAAACAACCGTCTGGGTTCTGCCCCGTCTGCCACATCATACTTCCCGTCCTTCAGGAACATGTCAACAACATAATATGCATCCCGTTCCTCATGTAAGCCGCTGTCAAAAAAGTACATGTATTCATGGTCTGCTGTCAGAGGTGTTCCATCTTTGGATTCTTCCCATTCCAAATCCCCGTCCGCATTCATATACACAACAACGCTGTAAATGGTTCCTTCTATAAATTCATCTGCTTTCCATATACCTGTCCGGCGGTATAGGCCACAATCATAATAATTTCCATAAATATCTGTCAGTTCTTTCCCTTCCCCATCACGCTTTCCGTTTATAAATTCCCCTATGTACCGCTCTGTTACACGATAGCCTGTAAACCCTTCCGCCGTAATAGTTCCTTTACAAAGAAGCTCCCCGGAGGACGCCCAGGCCTCTTCGAAGCCATTTTCCATACGCATCACTATTTTTCCGTTCCGGTACCGTACTGTCTGATAAGCCAGTTTTTTATCTGCTGAAACTGCGTTAAATAATTCCACGAAATCTTCCGTAAAAATCTCTTCTGTTTCCAGCTGGCACATCTGTCCGCCAAACTCATTATATAACGGTACAAAATACCGGCCTGCCAGTTCTTCTGCATATTCCCATCCATCCCTGTCCATGTCCCCGGTTCCTGCCAGACGCAGTTTATGCAGCATCCCGACAAGTTCATAATACTGGTTATCTGTCAGATATGCACGAACCATCTCCAACTGGTTCATTGCCGCATCCGTGACAACAATAAAATTCTCATCCAAATCTTTCCAGTCTGTAAACCACCGTTTATGCACATACCGGTGAATCCGGTGAAAATCCTCCAGCAAAAGATTCGCAAGATTTGTTCTTGCTGTCAGAAGCTCGTCTATCTTTCCATGAAGCATATTCTGGTCAATTAATATTTCGATTGTTTTTGTAATCCTTTCAATGATGCATTTCCGGCTGTCCGCCTTTTTTCCATCCTGCAGGGTATATCCGGTCATACGCTGGTGCGTAATGTCAAAAGGCATATCTTTTGCGTCCCCATAATCCTGGTTATACAGCAGAATAATACGCTCCCAGCCAAGCGTTTTTATCGCATATCCCAGTTCCAGCAGCACATTGGGGTTTGATACTTTGCGTGTACATGAACATTCTGAATTAATAATTGTTATGTCGGCCACGAACAGATCAGTCCGGTCAATTTTACCAAAAATTGCATCCGCAATGTCAGGCGCGCCTGCCATCCCCACAGTATCCCGGTCTACCTCTACAATAACATTGTTCCATTTTTTCGATGAAACTCGTTTCAGACAGTCCGAAATAAAATTTCTGCTTTCTTTAATATCTGACTGCCAGGAATAAAATATTTTGCATTTTTCTATTTTTGTCTCTGTTGTTTGCATATATTTTTCGCCTTTCTTGTTTGAAAATTCCCCCTGTTTAAGCTGAATTATTTAATTTCAACGCCCTATTATACTTTATTTCAAAAATTCTATCACAAGTCAGGCAGACTTTCCATATGATTTTTCGTAACTATTCGAGCCCCCCTGAAATAAGATAAACAGACTCTTACATGCAGGCATGACTATTATGCTTATCTTATTTCAGGGGGATCTGAATCGTTACGAATTTTCATTTTATTAATTGTTCTTCCTGTATCGGATGCGCAGATATGGGGAAAGCACCAGGCTGTAAAGCAGAAAACCCGGCTGCATGGATATCCTCCACGCCGCCGGGTTTCTTTTTCATTTTCTTATTCAATTGTAATGATGGTCTTAGTCTCTTCTAAAAATATCCCTCGAATAAACTTTCCCCTTCACATCATCCAGCACCCCGTCATACCGGTTTGCAATGATGGAATCCGACCGTTTCTTAAACTCTTCCAGGTCATTCACC
>CAYNOE010000229.1:0-5032 GCA_964398745.1 uncultured Lachnobacterium sp. | reverse complement strand
ATCAGATCCATTGTTGATTGTCTCGATATGGAACAGATGAAACTGCTGGAGGACAGATTTGTTTTTGTAGAATACCAGCAGGGAAAAGTGGGCGCTGAAGTGTCTCCTTATACAATTATGGTAGATGACAAGCCCCTTACGATGAAAAAGATTGTTGTGGATGACTTTAGGCTTATATATAAGGCTCTGGAAGGTAAGAAGGCAAAGCTTCCGGTAAGGATTCTCAGAAGGTTTAAGCAGGAATTGTATGATTTTACAATCACAAGCGTACCGACAGCGAATTTAAGAGTGGCTTCCATAGAAGATGACAGAGTTGCGGATGAGGAACTTGTGATGGCTATTGGTAAGTACAGCGACCTGGGACTTAGGGGACTTCATGGTTTGGAAGCAGATGAGTGGTATAGAAATATTATCACAGACGATATTGAATTTTCGGCCGATGACCTACTGAAATATGCTTTTGAAAAATTGATTAAACAGAATTCTGGAAGGTTACCTGTGAATAAATATTTATCACAGGCCACAGGCTTCTATCCAAATTGTGTGGCGGCCGCAAAAAGGCAGGACTTTGATTTTATTATATCAAAAACAATCAAAAAGAACCGGCAGAGACTTGGGGCTTATACTTCTGTTAAACAAATTTGGGAGAATGAGAAGAATTCCCTGCAGAAGGCAACCGATTTAATGGCTTATCTGCCAGAAGACGAGATTGATATTGATGAGTTGGAGATGATTTTAAAGGAAATTTTCAAAACTGATATAAACGTTCTTCAGAATTCCAAATCACCTATAAGAACAAATATCAGACGCTTGATTATGATATATGATTATATGAAGTGGGGAAAATAAAAGAACTTCCTGACTAAAGCACCTGCAAAGCAGACACCGTACAGAAAGCCCTTTTATGATTGGTTTAGCACCTTAGAACTAAAGCACCTATAAATAGGCACCGATTCATCAGCGCTTAAATAACTTATGTAATACGAAAATTATTATACATGAGAAGTCGCGGTTTGTAAACAAAAATCTCATTTCCCAGAAAGGACCAACATGACAAACACAAACATCAACACCCTCGGCTACTACGACACCCACGCCGATAAATTCTACAACAGCACCGTAAACATCGAATTTTCCAAAATGCAAAACCGTTTCCTGTCAAAGCTGAAAAAAGATTCCTATATACTCGATTTCGGCTGTGGTTCCGGACGTGACACAAAATATTTTCTGGAGCAGGGGTGCCGCGTTGATGCAATTGACGGCTCTGCTGAACTATGCAGACTGGCTGGGGAATACACAGGAATTGAAGTGAAAAAAATGTTTTTTCAGGATCTGGCAGAGGTGGACAAGTATGACGGCATCTGGGCATGTTCTTCCATATTACATCTGCCGATTGACGAGCTGAAGGAAGTCATGAAAAAGATGGCAGCTGCGCTAAAAGAGAACGGAATAATTTATACTTCTTTCAAATATGGAATCTTTGCAGGCGAAAGAAACGGGCGTTTTTTTACAGATATGACAGAGGAAACATTTGCAGAGTTTATAGGGGAAATAGAAGATTTAGAAGTGGAAGAACAGTGGACAACTTCGGATGTGCGGCCGGGAAGAGGTGAAGAGAAATGGCTCAACCTGATTTTGCGGAAAAAGCAGAAATTACTGAATTACAAATAGAATCTACGGATGTAATGACTGGTGACAGAAATAGAAACCGCTATTTATTTTACCAGTTAAAAATGAGCATGTTAAAAGCAGATAGGATAGATATCATTGTTTCATTCCTTATGGAATCTGGAGTGAAGCTGCTCCTTAAGGACTTAAAGGCTGCTTTGGATCGTGGGGTACAGGTAAGAATTCTTACTGGAAATTATTTGGGTATTACCCAGCCCTCTGCATTATATCTATTGAAAAAGGAATTAGGCAACCGGGTGGATATGCGTTTTTACAATGATAAAAAACGTTCATTCCATCCGAAATCCTATATGTTTCATTATAAAAACGCAGGTGAAATCTATATCGGTTCTTCCAATATTTCAAGAAGCGCATTAACTTCCGGAATAGAATGGAATTATCGTTTTAGCAGTATTGATGACAAAATGAATTTCACTTTGTTCTATGACACATTTGTTGACCTATTTGAAAATCATTCGATTGTAATTGATGATGAAGAACTGGCAAGGTATTCTAAGGGTTGGCATAAGCCAGCAGTATCAAAAGATCTGGCAAAATATGATAATCTGGAAGACGATACAGATACCAGGGTGGAAGCATTTTTTCAGCCAAGGGGAGCACAGATAGAAGCTTTATATGCATTGGAAAACAGTAGGAAAGAAGGTGCGGCAAAAGGATTGGTGCAGGCAGCTACCGGAATCGGAAAAACATATTTGGCTGCGTTTGATTCTGCCGGATATAAGCGGGTGTTATTTGTGGCTCACAGGGAGGAAATATTAAATCAGGCAGCGCTCTCTTTTGAAAATGTAAGACAATCGAATGATTATGGATTTTTTAATGGAAAACAGAAAGATACGGACAAATCTGTTATTTTTGCATCAGTTGCAACACTTGGCAGAAACGAGTACCTCACAACAGATTTTTTTGCTCCGGATTATTTTGACTATCTGGTTATAGATGAATTTCATCATGCCGTAAATGACCAGTACCAGAAAATTGTAAATTATTTTAAACCGCAGTTTTTACTGGGACTCACGGCTACGCCTGAAAGAATGGACGGTAAGAATATTTATGAAATCTGCGATTATAATGTGCCGTATGAAATTTCACTGAAAGAAGCAATTAACAAAGGTGCACTGGTTCCGTTTCATTATTATGGTATTTATGATGAAACGGATTATTCTTCCCTGCATCTTGTAAAAGGCCGTTATGATGAAAAGGAACTGAATGAGACTTATATCGGAAATGTAAAACGATATGATCTGATTTACAAGTATTATATGAAATACCGTTCTAAAAGGGCACTTGGATTTTGCTGTTCCAGACAGCACGCAGAGGAAATGGCGAAAGAATTTTGCAAAAGAGGAACAGAATCGGTTGCGGTATACAGTAATGCGGACGGGGAATATTCGGAAGACAGGGACAAGGCAATTGAAAGGCTGAAGAAGCAGAAAATAAAAGTGATTTTTTCCGTGGATATGTTTAATGAAGGAGTAGATATTGCTGCTCTTGATATGGTAATGTTTTTAAGACCGACGGAGTCACCAGTTGTATTTTTGCAGCAGTTAGGCCGTGGGCTTCGTACCAGTAAAGGGAAAGAATACCTGAATGTTTTGGATTTTATCGGTAATTATGAAAAAGCAGGACGGGCGCCGTTTCTTTTAAGTGGAGGAAAAACATCCGCAGAAAGTGTGGTTCATGGTTATCATGATATTGAATATCCGGACGACTGCATTGTAGATTTTGATATGCGGCTGATTGATTTATTCAGGGAACTGGGGAAGAAATCATTATCAGTGAAAGAGCGGATTAAGCAGGAATTTTACAGGGTAAAGGAATTACAGGATGGCAAAATTCCTACACGGATGGAGCTGTTTACATACATGGATGATGACATATACCAGTATTGTATAAAACATGCAAAGGAAAATCCGTTCCGGGGATATATGGAATTTTTACATGAAATGAATGAACTGTCTGAGGAGGAAGAAGGGGTATATTCTGGAATCGGAAGGGAATTTCTGGAAATGGTTGAAACGACGGATATGCAGAAGGTTTATAAAATGCCGGTACTATACAGTTTCTATAATAGCGGTGACATGCGGCTGGCAGTTACGGATGAAGAAGTATTAGCTGCATGGAAAGAATTTTTTGATAACGGAATAAACTGGAAAGATTTTGCAGCGGATATTACTTATGCTGATTATCAGGCAATGACTGACAAGCAGCATCTGGGCAAGGCAAAAAACATGCCTATTAAATTCTTAAAGGCTTCCGGAAAAGGGTTTTTTATCGAAAAAGAAGGATATGCACTTGCGCTCAGGGACGATCTGGAAGGAATCATAGGAAATGAAGCGTTTAAGAGTCATCTAAAAGATATTCTGGAATATCGCACGATGGAGTATTATCGCAGAAGGTATATAGGGGTGGAACGAACTTGTAATTGAGGAGCGCTTTGATCCTGACAGAACAATTTTATCGCTTGAATTTATTGAAAAACAAGCGATAACAAATTTCTACAACTACAATGCAAAAAGAAGTCGTTTTAACCGTATCTTTACCCAAACAGCCAGGATATGGTTAAGTATACATAAAGGAGCTAAAAAGATTGAAAAATGATAAAAAAGAAAGGAAAAGGCTGCAGGTGGTTTTTCAATCTTTATTTGTGCCGCAGAAAAGCGGGGTCATATTCCTGACGGAATACGACATATCACAAATGGCACCACGCCTGCGGCATGGTATAAATCATGATAAAGCCAGATAAAGTGAGAGCAGAAGCAAAGAAAAAAGAAAACGAAAATTTCAAGTTTCGTACTTTTCTGAAATGTCATGCAGACGAGGACGAGTTAGACAGTCAATTCCTGCGCTTACATAAAGAACTCTTTGCAGATTACGACTGCAGTAAATGCAGAAACTGCTGCAAAATGTATAAAGGAAGTATTCCGCCGGAAGATATTGACAAAGATGCAAAATATTTAGGAATCTCACCTGAACAATTTATTGACACTTACTTGCAAAAAGAAGAGTATGGTATGAACTATCAGACCAAGCATAAACCCTGTGATTTCTTGCAGGAAGACGGCAACTGTAAATTGGGAGATTGTAAACCAAACAGTTGTAAAAAATATCCGTATACTGACCAGCCCGATAGATTATCAAGCTTGTTGAGTATGTTAGATATAATCGAAATATGTCCGGTAGCTTTTGAAATTTTTGAGAGATTAAAGCAGGAGTATAGATTTAGGACACGCAGATAAATGGAGAATGACTATGAACTTAACAAATTTTTTAAAACAGACAGATGCCCTGACATCACAATATTCAACAGACCAGCTTATCGCTTTTATCCATGATATTGGGAGGG
>CAYNOE010000228.1:0-5042 GCA_964398745.1 uncultured Lachnobacterium sp. | reverse complement strand
AAAAATGATAAAATAAAATTTATCAGTCAATTGATAATCTTATGGGAGAAAGGGTTATGAAAATAACAGAGTTAAAGTGTCCGTCCTGCGGTGCGAAACTGAAGGTAGACGAGAATAATCAAAATTTTGCGGATTGTGTTTACTGTAATAACAGGTTTGCCCTTGAATGGGAGAATTACAGTGCTACGGTGAAGGAGACGCCTCCGGCTCCGATACCGGAGCGGATTGCCTATACGCCTATCCGGCCTGCAACGTCATCTCCCACAAAAAGCATCAGGGATACCATTATATCCTGTGCGGTGGTTGTGGTGATGATTGTATCTATTATCGTATACGCGTATATGAGGAATGCGCCCCAAAAGCACGATTCCCTGAACACATCCCTGCCTGACATTTCTGATATAGCGCAGCCGCCCGGATATGTGGATTCGGTTATGCAGACCGGTGGATTGATGGCGGACTTTGTGGAAACCGTATACGGCAGGACGGTTGAGGAGGTTACGGAGAAGGAACTTGCCCAAATCCAGTGGCTGGAGATGAAGTCGGACATTGATTACTGGCAGATTGGCTATAGTTTTGACAATCCGATTGAGAATCCGCAGGCAGAATTGACCTGGGTCAAATTTTCGCGTGATTCTTATTCTAATATTACCTTGGACGGTTTGTCTGTTTTTACGGGCCTTAAAATGATAAGCGTTGCACAGACGCCGCGCCGGGGGCAATTGGAGGGTCTTGCCCTTCAGGGGATTCACGGTTATTTTGACAGTCTGGAGCAGGTTGCCGAAATAGTGGAAGACCCAAATGAAATCCGCAGGATAGAGATTCTTGGCAATTCTGTGAGTTTAGAGGGAATTGAGCGTTTCCCGAATCTGGAAACACTCATGATTGACAGCGGCGTGATAGAGGAGGAGCGCCTGCTGGTGAATGCCGCGTCCTTAAAAACGCTTTCCTTGGATTTATACGACGGCAGTATGGATTTTTCTGTTTTAGGCATAATGCCTTGGCTGAAAAGTCTTACGATTAGCTGTAAAAACATGAAGGACATCAGCTTTGTTTCTAAAATAGAAAATTTGCAGGCGCTGCATCTGGAATATGGCGTATTTCTGACTCTTGAGCCGCTGCAAGGCGCTGCAAACCTGACGGAATTATCCGTGGTAAGGTGTGATGAATTGAAGGAAATGTCCGTAGTTTCTACGCTTACCCGGTTGAAAAAGCTGAAACTGGAATTGCCCTATGATTGCGCGCAGCCGGATTTGAGCGGACTATCCGAAGTGGAAGAGCTTTATCTGGAGGGATTTGACAGTACGGAATTTCTCAAAGGCATGGACAAATTGACGGTGTTGACGCTGGATAGCTGTACGCCCGGAAGTGCTTCTGACTTCACCGGCCTTACGCAGCTAAAGTCATTGACCTGCACATCCTTTGGCCGTGCTGAACATGATTACGGTTTTATTACCGCGCTTCCTGCGCTGGAGGAGCTGGATTTGCACGGAACCGTTACCTATGGCGATATTTCCGGTATTTTCAATATGCCGACGTTGAAACGCCTGAACATAAACAATATGGAATGTGAGATTAATTTTGACCGAATCGCTGAAAACACGGTTTTGGAAGAGTTGTCCATAAACAATGTTACTCTTTATGAAAATGTCAGCATTTCCGGGGCAAACGGTTTTTATTCCATCAATTGGGACAGCGTAAGCCTGACGGAGCATTTGGATGTTTTTGCAAAGTTAAAGGGACTGAAGCATCTTAGCATCTGTGAAAATGAATTGACGAGTCTTGATTTTGCGTCCTCTCTGGAGGCTTTGCAGGATATTGATTTTTCGGATAACTATGTGACGGATTTAACCCCGCTCTCTCTTTTAAAGAATTTACAGCAGGTAGTTTGTACGGATAATCCCATATCCAATTATGAGGTGCTTGGGGATTCCGTGAATATCCTGCGTTGACGGCGGAGGTTTTGATATGGCTGAAATTATTGCAAGACGGCAGTTTGCACCGCTAAACATATGGCTTGATAATGCATTTTTATTAGTATTATTGGCATTGTTGGTCTGGCAGAAAAAATATGTAACAGTTCTGGTCGGCTTCATTATGGGAATCGTCTACATGCTGGTTGATTACGGGATTTTTCATTTGCTGCTCCATTCCCGCAGTATTTCCCAAGGGCACAGTTTGTTCTGGGTGCTGTTATGGATGTCCTTAAGTTACGGCTTTACAAATTTTACATGGATTTGGTTGTGGCTTTCCAAAGATAAGCATTTGTTTGAATGGTCCGTGCTGATTCTCGGCTGGTGGTTCTGCTGTCCTTTTATCACCCGGACTTTTGCCGCCAAAGCCGCGCCCATCGTGATACAACGTACAACAGGCGCTTATCACGGATATATGGCATTGATTCTTTTTATAGGATATCTGGGACTTATTATATACAATTTGTCCAAGAAGGAGAAAAATAATCAAATTTCCATCCCTTGGCTTTTGGCAATCGGCATACTGGTGCAGTTTGGCTGGGAGGCCGGGCTTCTGCTTGGAGGAATCCGCAGTGCCGGATTTGAAACCGCAGGAGAAAAACTGCTTACGCTGACGGTAAATTCGTTGCTGGAAACTAATTTGGGGATGCCATACATATTCTGTATCTTTATTGCATATTCCCGTAAGTTTACCGAACAATTCCACCGCAGGGATAAGGAACTCTCCTTTTCGGAGAGAATTGCGGAAAACAATGCAGAGCATGTCATAAGCTGACTTTTCAGTTTTAGGATTTGGAGATTCCGGAGAGCGGAATCATGGCTAGTGGGAAAACAGTGGAAACCAAAAGATGGATATGATAGGAACGCAAAGATGAAAAGAAGGATAATTTCAAGTGCGGTATTGTGCATAGGAATGCTTTGTATGCTGGGTGTTGCTTTTCGGGTTGAGCGCTGGCAGATGGGAATGGGGCGTATGGTTTTGGCGGCGAAGGAACCGGAGACCGGTGCGGGCAATCCCCGGAACGCAGTATTGATTGCGGATGTTTCGGACAATGGGATAACGGACATAACGGTGTCAGAAAATGGTGCGGGGGAGGAAACTGTATCGGGAAATGCATCATTAACATCCACCGTATCGGGAGGTGATGCGGGTACGGTGGCCCGGCAGGGAACTGATACAGGAGAGGATGCACAGGATGACGAATATGCCAATCTGGCGATAGCGGACGTGGATAACTATGTCAATGTGCGGAGCGGGCCGGATACGGACAGTGAGATTGTAGGGAAAATGTATGACGGTGCGGTGGCCCAGATATTGTCCAAAGCCGGGGAGAATGACGAGTGGCTGCAGGTGGTTTCCGGCAATGTGGAGGGGTACATTAAGGCAGAGTATTTTATTTATGGTGACGATGCAGCTGCTGTCATAGACGAATATGTCACCCGGTATGCCAGAGTGTGCGTAGACCGATTGAATGTCAGGAAAGAAGCTGATATTCTGGCAAAAAGAATCGGGTATGTAGATAACGGAGAAAGCGTAAGGATTTTGGAAGACTGCGGAGAATGGCTGAAGGTGCAGTATACGGACAGCAAAGAGGGTTATGTGGCGTCTGAGTATGTAGTTATCCGGGAAGAATTTGTTTATGCCAAATCTATTGAGGAGGAGAGGGCGGAACTGGAAGCGAAAAAAGCGCTGGAAGAGCGGGAAAAAGAGAGTGAACAGGAAGTTCCCGAACAGACGGTTTCAGAACAACAGCCCGCAGCAGAGCAAACGGTACAGGACGAAGCGGGCGGTTCGGACAATGGGGAGGGAATTATTTTGCCGGACACGTCTTACTCCGATAACGATGAACTTCGGGCCTCCATCGTGGAATATGCCATGCAATATTTGGGCAATGTCTATATACATGGCGGCAGCAGTCTGGAAAAAGGGACGGATTGCTCCGGTTTTACCTGTTTTATCTATGCGGACTTTGGCTATTCCATCAGCAGGACGCCTTCGGGCCAGTATTCTTCTGACGGTAGAAGCATTGATTACAGTGAAATAAAGCCGGGGGATATTATCTGTTATACATCCAATGGGAAAAAGTGTACGCATGTCGGACTCTACATAGGGGACGGACAGATTATCCATGAGGCAAACTCAAGAAAAGGCGTGATTATCAGCGCGGCTGATTACAGCACCATTTTGGGAGTGAAAAATATAATAGACTAAGGCTTTTTAGTATCTAAGGCTTGTCCGGCGGAAAGTACCCAGTCACCGAGTATCTCACTGCTCCATTCCTGTAAATCTGTAAGATGGAGGGATACGCCGCCGTAAGAGCGGATACCATGGGCGGAGGCCTGTTCTTCGGTATAGGTTTCCAACAGACAGATGTTTTCGATGCGGACGGGACCGCTTTTGTAATGGCAGACCAGAGGTATAACACCTGTATTTTTATCTGAAATGCTGATGCCGTCTTCCGTCACATGGAAAGTAACCCATGCCATGGCTTCCAACATACTGAGTCCGTTTTTCTGGGTGGACACGTAATTGCCAAGTGAATAATAGCACAGGGCGCGGTTGCCGTTATCGGCGGTAATCCATTCTATGGGCTGTACGACATGGGGATGGGTGCCTATGATTAAATCAGCTCCGGCCTCCGTCATCTGCATAGCAAAGGCCTGCTGGTAACTGGATGGCTTGGAGGTATATTCCGTGCCCCAGTGGGGACAGACGATTACAATATCGGCTGTTTTTTTTGCTGATTCGATATCCGCAATCACTTGAGGATTCAAGGAAGTAAAATCAATGCGTCCGGAGTTTTCGTCGTAGGCACAAAGCATATTTAAGTGTCCTTTGATGAAAGCGGGCAGGGTTTCACTGTTGGGGCCGTAGGTGTAATTTAATATGGCAAAAGTGAAATCCCCCACTTCAAGGAGGGGGATTTCACTGTATTCACTGTTGTCATCGTGGATGCCAACCATCAGGACTTCAGGGTGTGATTCCCAAAATTTTGCACAATTTTCAAGGCCGGAAAGACCCTGGTCCGCAGCGTGGTTGGAGGCATGTAACACTACATTGAATCCAGC
>CAYNOE010000227.1:0-5044 GCA_964398745.1 uncultured Lachnobacterium sp. | reverse complement strand
CCAAGCAGTACCAACACATATTTCATTTTACTCAGTATACCATCCTTTCCTCTGCTACTCGCAATAAATGCACCCCATACGGAGATTTACCATACCGTTCTGCTGATTCAACCAGCTTCTTCCTATTAATCCATTTCTCCAAATAAGCAATCTCCTCCGGTGCGGAAATCACCATCCCCTGTCGTTTCTGTATAGTCTGGACAAATAGTGCTGCATCCATTAGGCTGTCCATTGTTCCTGTATCAAGCCATGCAAATCCTCTCCCCAAAATCTGAACCTTCAGACGCTGCCCGTTCAGATACAGCCGGTTCAAATCCGTAATCTCCAGCTCATTACGGGCGGATGGCATTACCTTTTTAGCCATTGTACTAACACCAGGCGGATAAAAATATAATCCTGTAATACAGTAATTTGACTTTGGCTGTTCCGGCTTTTCTTCCACTGAAATAACATTTCTGTTTTGGTCAAACTCCACGATGCCAAACCTTTCCGGATCTGTCACATAATAACCAAAAATCGTAGCATTTCCCTCTTCTGTATTCTTTACAGCTTCTGCAAGATTTCGTCTGAACCAGCCTCCGTAAAAAATATTATCGCCAAGAATCATAGCACAGGCAGCGTCTCCAATAAAATCCTCTGCAATCAGAAATGCCTGGGCAAGACCATCCGGAGATTTCTGTATCGCATAACTTAAGCTTATGCCAAAATGACTGCCGTCACCCAGCAGTTCTTTGAATCTAGGTGTATCTTCCGGAGTGGAAATAATCAGGATTTCACGCATGCCTGCCAGCATCAGGGTAGACAGAGGATAATAAATCATGGGTTTATCATAAACCGGAAGCAACTGTTTTGATGTAACCCGCGTAAGCGGATACAGTCTTGTCCCTGATCCTCCAGCAAGTATAATACCTTTCATTTTAAAAAACCTCATTTCAGAATAATATCGCAGATACGATCCACATCTTCTAGTGAAAGGTCTGCATACAGCGGCAGTGTTAGAACTCTCAGTGCAAGGTGCTGTGCAACCGGTGTTTTTTCCGCCCCGGCTGTCGGATAACTCCTGTAACATTCAAAACTGTTCGTAAGCGGGAAAAAATATTTCCTGGCTGATATGCCATGCTGCTGAAGTCGTATATACACCTCATTACGTGTGTATTTGTAATCTTCAAATATAACCGGAAAATAGGCATAATTGGATTCTGTGTCTTCTTGTACTGCATTCAGTCTTATCCCCTCCACGCCTTCCAATCTTTCACGGTATTTTTCTACCACTTTTTTTCTCTTTGCAATCTCGCTGTTAATGTGCCTCAGGTTGCAGATTCCCATTGCCGCACAGAATTCATTCATTTTGGCATTTGCCCCTACTGCAGCGACCTCTTCCTCACTGTGAATACCAAAATTTTTCAAATCCCAAAGTACTCTCCCAAGTTCTCTGTCCTGAAAGCAGACTGAACCGCCCTCAATAGAATGAAACACTTTGGTTGCATGAAAGCTAAAAATGGAAGCATCCCCATATCTTCCAATCCCCTTACCCTTATAGGTTTCACCAAAGGCATGTGCCGCATCATAAATAACCTTCAGACCATATTTCTTAGCAATTCTCTCTATTTCTTCCACATTGCAAATATTCCCATACACATGTACCGGCAGGATTGCACAGGTACGATCTGTAACCATTGATTCCATTTTTTCCACGTCTATCGTAAATGTTACCGAATCTATGTCACAGAATACAGGGATGAGATTATTCCTGACTATTGCATGAGTTGTTGAGGCAAAAGTAAAGGGGGTGGTAATAACCTCCCCCTGTAAATTCATTGCCTGCAGTGTCATTTCCAGTGCCATATGTCCATTAACCAACAGGTCAGCATGTTCCACGCCAAGGTATTCTTTTAGCATGTGCCGAAATTCGTTATGCTTCGGTCCCATATTTGTTAGCCAGTGGCTGTCCCACAATTCTTTGATTTCGTTTATATATTCATCCATGGGCGGCATGGATGAACGCGTCACCAGTATTCTGTCCATATATCTCACTCTCCATGTATATAGGTGCTTTCTTTTTCAATTTCCAGTAATTTTTCTTTTAATTCTAAACAGACATTATTCCTTTCTTTAATCCTTCTGCACGGAATACCAGCATATATCCCCCAAGGCTCCAAACTTTCTTTGACCAGGGACATACTGCCAACCGCTGTTCCCTCTCTTATCACCACAGAGGGCAGAACTGTACAGCCGCTTCCTAATAAGGCACATTCCTCCAAGATTACCTGTCCCCCGCTAACTCCCCGATACTCATCTGGTATTACCGGTCCAATTAAATGTGCACCGGAATAATCATCATTAATGGAAAATATTGTACACCTGACTGAGCAACATGCAAAATCACTGATGACAATTCCTGCTTCCCCTGCAAACAATGCACTATACGCCGATATATGAGAATGGTTCCCTATGGTAATATTCCCACTAAGAATACAGAAATCATCAATTCGAACATGACTTCCAAGTGAAATATTCTCAGCCCCGTAAATGCTGGCTTTCCTACTGACTAATACATTTTCTGTTCCAGTTTTCTTAAATCCAATCTTCTTTAATTCTTCAGCAGAATAAAAACTGTTAATCATTCCTTCTCATTTTCCTTTTCTAAATAAAATATTACTGGTCTCCACTTCCAGCCGTCCACCCACTGGAGATACGACTTCTCAAACAACAAGATTCTAACCTGGTCAATAACAATTCCCACAACAAATATACCAACCACACTTAACAATGCATGAAGCAAAAGCAGTTTACTTCCATAACATTGCGTAACATGGAGCAAATCATTCCACAGCCACTGGGACAGATTGGGATTGCCGTGTATCAACAGTACCCCGAATGTAGAAGCACCTGCCATGTTTATCAGTCTGCTGTATGGTATGTTTATATTTTTGAAAAAAAGAAAAGTAAAAACTGCAACCATGAGTGCAAAAGGTTTCTGGCAATCCGAAACAAAAAATGGTTCATAACTGTGTCCAGTCACACTGTGCAGCCATGCAAGTGCAACAACACTTGCCATTGCAAGAAAAATTGCCAGCAGTGCTGCCAGACCACATTTTTTTGCATCATTAAATAAAGGCTTGGGATACATCCTGATATATGCTGCCAGAATATAAACCACGGAAAACCATGATATATAATTCATCACAAAATCAAAATTTGGAATCGTCCCTAAAACCGTATAAACAGTAAGAAAGAGAATTACCAGACACCGGTGCTGCTTCTGTGTCATATTTTTAATAAGAATATTAATAAACGGGATTAACAGATAAAATAATATGTATGCACTTGTAAAATCATTTCCAACAGAACTTACGGGAAAAATTATTTTTATAATATTTAAAACTGACAACTTATACCTGCCAAAAGCAGCAAAAATTATTCCAATTACGACATTATAAAAAACAATCTCCCCAACTAACTTTGCATATTTCTTCAGCGTTATATTTGATTTACACATAAAATATCCTGTTATCGTGACAAAACAGTTAATACCTGTTTTCCCCCACATTCCAAATAGATACAGAAAAACCGACTGCGCGGTAAATGGATTCCCACTTATGACATTAACCATTCCAGATGTTGATACATAATGGTGTGCAACAATCAGCAACATGACCAGAATACGGTACAGCTCTATATTGCTGGACCTATCCACCCATTTTGTCCTATGAGTTGTATTTAATTTATTGCTGTCTTTCCTCATATTATTTCTCTTTGCTAAAAAATAGTATTATTTTTAATTAAATTAATCCGCCTAAAATCACTTCTTAAAAAAAGATAAAATCAGGTCTTTTTCATACCGGTTCCATCCAAAAAACCACATACATAAAACATATCCACATAAAACCAGAACCACCTTTATGGCAAACTGTACCCATCCGCCAAGCATCTGTATATT
Organism: uncultured Lachnobacterium sp.; assembly: GCA_964398745.1. GTDB lineage: Bacteria > Bacillota > Clostridia > Lachnospirales > Lachnospiraceae > Roseburia. The sequence goes on along the minus strand of CAYNOE010000227.1, from coordinate 1,104 downwards.
CCATGGAAAAAGCCACGAAATGGCTACTGCCAGCAGAGTGCTTGCAAGGATTGCCGGAAGCATTTTCAGATGGCATTCCTTAAAAAATTCCATAATGTCAATATTCAGAATACACCTGAAAACAATATTGGATAAAACAATCCTTATCCAGTACACCAGGGCAATGGAGGCACACACCCCGATAATCCCAGTCTTTGGTGCAAGCAGATATGCCAGTACAAGATTCATGACACCTGTAAACAGATTAATGGCTGCCGTATATTTGATCTTATTCATGACAATTATGCTGCTGGAAGCAATCTGCTGGGAGGCTGATATCAGATACGGACTGGCAAGCAGCACCATACAGTAATACAAATCACCATATCCATCCCCGATCCACACATGAACAAACTCCTGTCCCAGTACCAGAATTCCAATAAGAAGTATCGCTGCAACGGACTGATTAATCCTTCCAACCTTTATCATTAAGGGAAGTGTCTCTTCAGCATCTTTCCTGCCTGCAGTCACCCGGGAAATCATGGGCAGAAACATCCCGTTAATCCCGCTTGTAATTGTAGATACATATCCTTCAATCATATTTGCGAAACCAAACAGGGTAATTGCCGCAGTATTTAAAACCATTGCCAGTATACTCGGCATAAGACCGAAAATCATCTGCTGGGATATGGCAGTAACTGTCGTCCAAGCTGAAAAAGAAAAAATACCGGACATTTCCCTCCAGTTAAAATATTTTATATTAATGCTTATATCTGTTGTCCGCTTAACCGCAATAAATTTTATGACAAACGTTAAAATATTAAACCCTTCATTAACCAGAATCAGGGCATACAGTCCGCCATTATTCAAAAGAACTATGATTGTTACAATCACTGTTCCAATCTTATTAAAAACGTCAGTAAGTTTTAGGGGAACATATTCTTCATACGCATTCAATATGCCATTGCAGATATTAACCGGAAAGCATAAAACCACACAGACAGCAGTAAGTCCAAAAACAATTTTAAATTTATCAATCTCCTCTGCCGTCAGGTTTGCATATATGGAGTCAATATTTATAAAAACAATGAACAATACTGCAGATATTATAATCATAAGGAAAAA
>CAYNOE010000226.1:0-5088 GCA_964398745.1 uncultured Lachnobacterium sp. | reverse complement strand
GTTGGCTCGTCTGCAAGCAGAATTTTCGGATTGTTAGCAAGCGCCACTGCAATGGCAATCCTCTGCTGTTCGCCGCCGGATAACCGGGCGGGCAGTTTATCCGCGTGTTCTTCCATCCCAACCATCTGAAGAAGCTTTTTTGCCCTTTCGTTCCGTTCCTTTGGTTTTCCCCTGTCAAAACACATAACCGCCTTGATATTATCCACTGCCGTCATATAGGGAAACAGATTTTTTGCGCTGCTCTGCCACACAAAACCAATCGTACTCCTGCGGTAAACCGTCAGCTCTTTCTGTGTTAAGGCGGAGAGATCTTTTCCTTCCAGCCTGAAAATCCCTGCGGTCGGGGTGTCAAGTCCGCCAATAATATTAAGAAGCGTACTTTTCCCGCTGCCGGATTTTCCGATAATTGCCATCATCTCCCCTTCTTTGATATGCAAATCCAGTCCCTCCAGCGCGACAACCTTGTGTCCGCCTGCTTCATAAATTTTTACAAGGCTCTCACAGTTAATCATAGCCTGCAGCACTATCCTTTCTTTAATTATAACTTTTCAATCTTTACCTGTTTTGCATGCCCGTCCGCAATTTCATAAACCCTGTCCCCAAGCTCCATCAGATTCGGATCATGGGTTGTCATCACGATGGCTGCCCCTTCTTTTTCTGCCAGTTCCTTAAACAGTTCCACCACGGCAAGTCCCGCTGCCGTATCCAATGCACCGGTCGGCTCGTCCGCAAAAATCACTGCCGGATGGTGCGCCAGCGCCCGTGCAACTGCCACACGCTGCCGTTCCCCGCCGGATAATTCATCCGGCATATGCTCCATCCGCTTCAAAAGCCCGACACGCCCTAAAATCTCCCGTACCCTTTTGTCCCTGTCACCGGAATAATCCGACAGCCTGAGTGCAAATTCCACGTTCTCATATGCGCTCATATACGGAATCATGGCTGCCGACTGGAACACAAAGCCCATTTGATACCGCCGAAGCTTTTCAAGCTCCTCTCCCGTTTTTTCAGAAAGCTTTTCTCCCAAAAAAACGACCTCTCCGGCTGACGGCGCATCCAATGCCCCCAGAATATTAAGAAGTGTCGTCTTTCCGCTTCCGGAACGTCCCTTAAAAATGGTAAGCCCCTGTCTGGGAATGAGAACAGACACATCATCCAACGCATAAAATTTTTTTGTGCCTGCAGAAAATATTTTTTTTATTCCCTCTGCCTGTATTGCAGTCTCCATCATTTCCTCCTATATATCCCTGATAGGATACGACATTACATATCATCCCCAAGCCGCAGTGTCTGTGCAATCCGCAAATGCCGCACCCTCTGGAACAGAATAAAAATACAAAGGATTCCTGGCAGAAGAACCACAGTAAAAATCTCTAGAAAATCAGCCGGATTAATCTGTGTTTCAAACGGCAGACTGTGTTTCTGCGGTAAATATACCAGCGCAGTCAGCGGTACAAAAAAATGTGCGGCAAATATCCCTGTACCCATTCCAGTTACTGCAAAAAGTGCAGAAGCAAAAAGCTGCTCCAAACCAAGCATTTTTTTCATCTCACTAAGCTTCATTCCCATTGCGCGGTACACACCGAACAGAACCTGGCGGCTGTCCACAGACATCAGCCAGTAAATCAGGTATCCCATGGCACAGACCAGTATGGAAATCAAAAATACCAGCGTAAACATACCATTGGTAATCTGTACGACAGGATCGTTTTTGCTTTCCGAAATCTTCTCTGCCAGTTCTGTCTTTTCCATAGTAATATCATTCTCTTTTTCCCACTGGTATACCTTTTTGGCATCCTCTGGGGAAGAAAAATGAAGCCAGACTTCATAAGGCGTCAGCGGAAATTTTGTAACTGCCTGGGTGTAGTTACAGACGAGAAGATACTGCTCCTCTTCCTGAATCTCGCCTTTATCATCAGTTTCATAACGGTACTGTTCAAATCCCGGAAACTCATTGACAACGGCACATACCTTCCCCTGAAAATTCCCCATTTCTTCATCTTCTACGAGCGGGGAATATCTCCTGCAGGTAACATAATCCCCTTTGGAAACCCCAAGCTTCCGGGCAAGATTAGATGAAATAATGACGCCTCCGGGCTCTTTTGCCAGCGCATTTAAATCATGATACCAGTGGTGGCTGCTTCCCTCTCCCGGTAAGACGGCAGTCTCCCCAAACTCCTTTGTATTAATTGCCATAAAAAAGATATTCTCTTCCGATTTCTTATTTCCGTCCACCCGGGCCTTGTAATCCGTCAGTACACGGGTTGCCTTAATACCTTTATCAATTCCCTGAAAACGTCCGAAATCCGGCTCTGTATATGCCCAGCTGTTCACCGTCCCGCCATCATCCACAGACATCCTAAGTCTCCATTTTTCCTGGCACCGCATATCCGCCCCGGTACTGCAGGTAATCCGGTTTTGCATATTTTCGCTGATCGTGCGCGCCATCGCAGAATTGGTAATCCCTCCCGCTACCGTCATCATTAAAAAAATCCCGATCAGACCGTAGGAAAACCATGTCCGCTTCATCTGTAAAAAAGCTGCGTAACTGTCTGCATGTCCCCGCTTCTTTTTGAGGTAAAAATACAAGCTTACCAGTACGTACCCTGCCCTTAAAAAGAACAGACTTACCGCAAAGATAAAAAGCGTCACGTTTAAAAAAAGCATGGGATCCGGCTGCTTCCCGGAAATTACGTCAAGCGCGATGATATCCTTCTGCCTGCGGAAATTGTAAAAAAGATACGCGCTGATTCCCAGCAGAATAAAGTCAGACGCACTGGAAAACCAGAGGGGCTTTTTCCTTTCCCGTTTTTTCCTCTTCTGTACAATCGTCTGTTTTGCCAGTTTAAATACCGGAACTGTCAGAAACAAAATGACAGAAATGCATGCCGCCAGTGCAAAAAGCAGCATTTCAGGACAGAAACGGTACAGCCCCGCCGGTTTGTCCGTAAACTGTAAAAATCCATCGCAGCCCGCCCCGCATTTACACAGAACATATCCGGCAAAAATCCCGGGAATAAATGCTGCAGAAGATAATAAAAACGCATGCAGAAAGTACATAAAAATAATTTGCGGTACAGAAGCTCCCCTGCTTCGTAAAACCGCGATTTCCCCCTCCCATGCACTTAACAGTCTGGAAGAAACCATAAAAAGAAACAGATATAAAAGCACAATGCAGGGAATCTCCAGCGCCGTTAAAATCATGCGCACTTTTTTCAGTTTTGCATGGTAATCCTTAAACTGCGGCAGGAGGTTGCTGGAAAAAGCTTTATCCAGCTTTTCAAACTGCGAAACATAGGATTCATACACATCCGCATTGCTGCTGTCAATCTTGGTATAATCCAGCATCACTGTATCCGTAAATTCCATCCCGTCAAATTCGAAACGCCCCGCAATTTCTTCAAAGGTTTTTTCCGGTAAAAAAACAGTCTTCCCAAAATCCTTAAGCGTCATATCCCAGTATGGTTTTGTAATATCTTTTTCCCTGCAGATTCCTGCCACTGTCAGGCACAGACTTTCATTGTTTTCATCTGTCAAATAGGGAAACTGCAGTTTTTCTCCTGCGGTCAGTCCCTGTTCATCCATAACGGATTCACTGATCAGACAGTAAAATTCTCCTGACGGCTGTCCCAAAAAACCTTCTCCTGCAACAATCTCTGTATTTTCCTCAAGTCCTTTTAAATATGTAAATGTCAGATAATTGCTTTTTCCTCCAAAACTACTTTGGGCTTTTCCTCCTGGAAGTGTAAAGCTCCGCTGGCTGTCCACAATTCCGGTATCAATATAATTCTGCCACTGGGCGGTGTACTGATCCAGCCTCTTTTCTAGGGCGGAAATCTTTTTCCCCTTTATTTCTTTCCATCTTCCGTTCCTTTGCAAAATGGCAGGAAATTTTTGTGATTCCCCTGCATAATCGGTAAATCCTCTTCGTAAAATCCCCGACCCTGCCCCCTTTTCCAGCATCGGATGGCAGGAAAACATCGCAAAGATCAAAAGGATGCCTGTAAAAAGACACAAATTCAGCCATTTCTGGTTTTTTATTTTCTGTAATACCATATATAACATACGCTGCACCTATTCTTCCGCAAGAATATCCCCTTCATTTAATCCTGAAAGTATAACCGTCTGCTGCGTTCCCATAAGCTCATCATCCACAAGCACATACTGTTTTACAAGTTCCCCGTCTGCCACGCGCCATACATAATTCCACGTTTTTTCTGTATCTACGGCATCCGTTTCCTTCTTCACCATACCAGAGGGCAGGACAATCACATCATGCAGAGAGTATTCATTAAAGATAAAATATCCGCCGGATGGCAGATCCTTTACAAAATCTTTATCCTCCATACGCACATAAAAAGCAGCATACTCAAGACCGGATTCCCCGTGATAAGAAAGGTGTGCCCCGTCCTGGTCAGAATATAAATATGCTTTGCCTTTGTTGTTTTCCCAGATTCCATATCCCTCACAGATTCCCTTTTGTCCGCCATCAGCATATTCCACTTCTTCTTCCAGGGCTGCAATCTTATCCGTCTTTACCGGAAGCAGAGTATCCCTTGACGGTATGAGCTGCAGCATCAGAAGATCTGATGTTCCTGTTGTAACGGAAAGTACTTCATCCCCTGCCAGCAGCTTGTCCTCTTCATTTAAAAACAGTTCCGAAACGGTTCCGCTTTCTTTTGCATAAACGGAAACATTCCCCTTTCCGTCGTTATTTTTGCTTACCTCTTTATACTTTTCCTGCAAATCCATCAGTGTATTTTCATGCTGTATTTTTGCAATCTGTTCCTGACAGGACAGGATCTTTAACTGTATGGAATCCTTTTTTAAATCCTGTTTCTGCTGTTTGAATTCTTTTATGGTTTTCTGATAGGATAAATTTTCCTGTTCCACTGCGTTTTTTGCTTCCGCAATTGCTGCCGTCCCGCTTCCAGTGGCAACTACATAAAGTAAATCCCCTTTTTTCACTCTGCTTTTTTCCTGCACTGCCAGCTTTAAAATACTGCCGTCATATTCACTCCGGTACAACAGAGTATCCAATGTGGATTTCTGGTACGACAGTGCATAATTTTTGCTGCTGTAATTTCC
>CAYNOE010000225.1:0-5096 GCA_964398745.1 uncultured Lachnobacterium sp. | reverse complement strand
TTGCAGTAATTCCAATATAGAAAATTGAATATTAAATGTTGTTTTAAAAAATCAAAGTTGGAATGTAATACGACTTTCCAGATTATAAATTGCTATTATGAAATGTAAATATCTTCTTCTGTTCCTTTAATTCTGGTTTTTTAAGAAATAATCTGGATATTATGTTGCCGGACGGCAGAAACCGTGTTATATTATCATTACGGGAAAACCATAGAACCACAGGCGGCTTACCCCTCCATCTTTTATTTTACTTCGGAGGGTAACAGCCCTCCGGACGAAAGAAAGGAGGGCGATAGGATGAATGTTACATACACGGATTTATTCCAGTTCTGTATATTTGTCGTTTCCCTCGTTGGACTTTGTTATAAAGTCTTTGGTGGGAAAAACAAAAAATAGCCGCCACTACCACCAATAGTGACGGCTGGTGCTGTAAAGCACCAATAGTGACATTTTAATGGGGTAGCCGTTTCTATGGCTTTCCCTTTTGTTATATCTACTATAACACATGCCAGACCACTTTACAAGAAATTTTTGTAATTAAGTCAGCAACTAATTATCTCCTCCCTGCCCGTAATATGCACCGGCACCATGCTTCCTGTAATAATGCTTGTCCAGAAGCTCCTGCGGCGCCGGCTCTGCTTTGGGATTTATCTGCTCGCACCTGGCTGCCATCTTTGCCACTTCCTCCAGAACGACTGCATTATGAACGGCTTCGCGGGCATCCTTTCCCCATGCAAAAGGACCGTGGTGTTTACAGAGTACCGCCGGAACTGCCAGAATATCTTTATCCTTAAAATATTCCGCAATCAAAAGTCCCGTATTTTTTTCATATGCACTGTCAATTTCTTCTTTCGTGAGGCATCTGACGCACGGCACTTCCCCGTAAAAATAATCCGCATGGGTTGTTCCGTAGCAGGGAATGCTTCTGCCCGCCTGCGCCCAGCTTGTTGCCCACGGGGAATGGGTATGTACAATACCCCCGATTTCCGGAAATGCCTTATAAAGTTCCAGGTGTGTTGCTGTGTCGGAAGAAGGGTTATACCTGCCTTCCACACGGTTTCCCTCCAAATCCATAACAACCATGTCTTTTGCTGAAAGCTTTTCATAATCCACACCGGAAGGTTTTATAACAAACAGCTCCGTTTTCCGGTCAATGCCACTGACATTGCCCCATGTAAACGTAACAAGCCCGTATTTTGGCAGAGCCATATTTGCCTCATATACCTGTTTTTTAATTCATCTAACATTTTTATACCTTTCTGCCAGTCAGTCTAAATTTTCGACTGCTGCCCGTTCAATGGATAATCCTTTTTTATATCGTCTGATAAAGGTATCAAAACCCTTTACATCTGCCGGTTCCGGCTGTATTTCCTCCCCCGTCTGTCCTGCAAATACCTTTTCTGAAAGATAGGTATCCAGCGTCTCCTCGTTTTCCTTCCAGAGCATATAGGACGCGAGGATTGCAATTCCCCATGCACCTCCCTCGCCCGCCGTTTCCATAACGGAAACCGGTGCGTTTAACGCAGCCGCCATGATTTTTTGTCCAACACCTTTCGTCTTAAACAGTCCGCCGTGTCCAAACATGCGCTCTACCTGCACATCTTCTTCCCTGAATAAGATATCCAGTCCGATTTTTAATGTCGCAAGAGCGGAAAACAGATGCGCCCGCATAAAATTTGACAGATCAAATTTACTTTCCGGTGTACGCACAAATAACGGTCTGCCTTCTGCAAAACCCGTGACCGGTTCTCCGGAAAAGTAATTATAAGAAAGAAGTCCCCCGCATTCCGCATCTCCTTCCAGTGCTTTCTGGTAAAGCACTTCAAAGAGTTTGTTTTTATCCGCTTTTATGCCAAAGCTTTCTGCAAATTCCCCGAACAGATTTACCCATGCATTCAAATCAGAGGTACAGTTGTTGCAGTGTACCATGCCGACCAGATTTCCGGTGGGTGTCGTTACAAGGTCAATTTCCGGATAAACCTTTGACAGCTCTTTTTCAAGAACTATCATGGCAAAAACGCTGGTTCCTGCGGATACGTTTCCGGTCCGCCTCATAATACTGTTCGTGGCGGTCATTCCCGTTCCCGCATCCCCCTCCGGCGGACAAAGCGGGATTCCTGCAGTCAGATTTCCGCTTACATCCAAAAGCCTGCTGCCCTCTTCGCTCAGAAAACCGGCGTTTTCCCCCGCCAGTAATATCTTAGGAAGAATATCCAGAAGCTTCCATGAATAATTTTTTTCCGCTACAAGACTATCAAAGCGGTTTATCATATGTCTGTTATAATCCTTTGTTTCCGCATCAACCGGAAACATGCCGGATGCTTCCCCTATGCCAAGCACTTTTTCACCTGTCATTTTCCAGTGAACATATCCGGCAAGGGTAGTAATATATGCGATATTTTTTACATGCTCTTCCCCGTTTAAAACCGACTGGTAAAGATGGGCGATGCTCCATCTCTGGGGAATGTTATACCGGAATTCTTCTGTCAGCTTTTCTGCGGCCTCTTTTGTAATCGTGTTCCGCCATGTCCTGAAAGGCACCAGAAGCTCCCCGTCTTTATCAAATGCCATATAGCCATGCATCATGCCGCTGAAACCGATTGCCCCGGTGGTCGTTAAGGTTATGCCATACTGTTTTTTTACATCTTCCGCCATCTGTGCATAGGCATCCTGCAGGCCTTTCCAGATATCGTCAAGACTGTATGTCCAGATATTTCCTTCCAAACGGTTTTCCCACTCATGGCTCCCTGCCGCAGCCGGAACATGGTCTTTTGTGATAAGCACTGCCTTGATTCTCGTAGAACCAAACTCAATTCCAAGTGCTGTTTCACCACTTTCTATTGCTTTTCTTATTTCATCCCTGTTTTTCATTTATACCCCTGTCCTGTCTCCTCTTTGTACATCCCTTATATATAGAAGAAACTAATTTTCTTTTTCCTATAAAATAGGAGGGAAATATGAACCGGAAAATTGCGATTATCGGATACAGCGGAAGCGGAAAGTCCACTCTGGCGCGGAATCTGGGAAAAATATATAACTGTCCCGTACTGCATCTGGACTGTGTGTACTGGCTGCCCGGATGACTGGAACGGGATTCTTCAGAATCGAATGAAATTGTTTCCGGTTTTCTGGATGCCCATGAAAACTGGGTAATAGACGGAAATTACCAGTCCATCTGCTTCAGACGGCGAATGAACGAAGCAGACCTGATAATTTTTCTGGATTTTCCCATGCACGTCTGCCTGTTCCGTGCGCTGAAACGGTATTTTACTTACCGCGGAAAAAGCCGGAAATCCATAACAGAAGGATGTGATGAGAAAATTGACTGGGAGTTTTTCTGGTGGATTGTGCATAAAGGACGGAATAGGGCTAAAAAAGAATGGTATAGAAATATCCATACGATGTATCATGACAAAACTGTTGTTTTGAAAAGTCCAAAATCTGTTAGGAATTTTTTGCGATGGTTGAATCACAAATTAAGAATTGATATAATATAGAAAGTGGAGGTGTTTTATGGGATATTTCTTAAATAATGAAGAACCATATGTTACATTTAAGGAAGCAGTCCGGCAACCGTATTTTATAGATAAATCCGATATTCTAAAAGACATTTTCCCACTGATTGACAGCACGGAAAAATATATCTGCATTACCAGGCCACGCCGTTTTGGCAAAACGATTATGGCGAATCTTATCGGCTCTTTTTTTCCAAAGCCCATAATTCTGCAGATATTTTTGATTCTCTTAAAATTGCAGGGGATCTTGCATACCACCAGTACAAAAACCAGTATAATCTTATTTATATAGATTTCAGTGATATTGATGATGAATGTAAAAGCTATCATTCTTATATCCAAAATATCAAAACACTGCTTCGGGAAGACCTTCATTCTGCATATCCTGATATTTTATTTCGGGAAACAGGCAGTATTACAGAAGACTTAAAAAGAATTTATGCTAAAACACATGATACTTTTATTTTTATTCTGGATGAATGGGATGCAATTTTCCATGTTCCTTTTATTAAGGAAAAGGACAAGGAATCCTATCTTATGTTTTTAAAAGGACTGCTTAAGGGAAAGACATATGTTTCTTTTGCATATATGACCGGAATTCTTCCTATTGCGAAATATTCCAGCGGTTCAGAATTAAACATGTTTGTTGAATTTACTATGGCGGCAACTCCTGCTTTCAGTGACTATTTTGGTTTTACTGAAACAGAAGTTGATGTTTTATATGAAAGATATTTGAACATCTGTGACCACCCGGCAGTTTCACGCGATGGCTTGAAGACCTGGTATGACGGTTATCAGACTGCCGGTTTCCAGAGAATTTACAATCCGCGTTCCGTTGTTCTGGCACTAAAATTCAATCATTTGGAAAACTACTGGACAAATTCGGGACCATTCGATGAAATTAGTTACTATATCCGGAAAAATACTGCAGATGTAAGAAATGACCTGGCCCTGATGATTGCTGGAGAGCCCGTTTCAGCAAAAATACAGGAATATGCAGCAACTTCCATGAACTTAAACACAAAAGATGAGATTTTTTCTGCAATGGTTGTTTATGGATTTCTTAGAAAGGAATCTGAACGAATGCTGAATGCAACCCTGGCAGGCGATACAGAAACCATGCAGGAAATCCTTGAATTTGCGCATGATACGGAAATTCCTCTTTTAAGCTATAATAATGAATCCGAATTAACTGCACTTGTCAATCTGGTCTATCTTTCGCCATCCAACAGATTAAAAAACGGAAATATGAGATAAGTTTTAAGGGAAAGCTTGCCCAGGAAAATAAATATACCGGCAGGATTCTTGCTGTTGGAATTTCTTATGACCGGACTACCAAAAAACATTCATGTAAAGTTGAAGTTTTATAAGCTGCTGCTAAAAATAACTGGAAACAGGCAGATTTATGGTCTGCTTGTTTTCAAAGAAATTTTGATGTATATATCAATCCGCCACCTTATTATGCTCTGCAAACTTTACAGAGTTTCTGCGGATTATATCCTCGGAATTAGTGAATCTTATAAATAATAATGATTTTATCTTAATTATCTTTGTATTTAATTTTAAATTTAACTTTTTTAT
>CAYNOE010000224.1:0-5120 GCA_964398745.1 uncultured Lachnobacterium sp. | reverse complement strand
ATACTATTTAATTGTTTATAATCTTGTAACTATTCCAGGGTGGCCCGAATAGTTACGTAATCATTAAATATACAATCCAGAATGGCTCAGGAGAAGGAGGGCATCATATGACGAAAAAAGAGCAACTGATGAATTATGTAAATGAAAAACGGGAGATGTGTATTGCAAACGATACCATTTCAGATAACCTGTTCAGGGAGTATGGTGTCAACCGTGGTCTTCGGGATATGAATGGCAAGGGTGTACTTACAGGCCTTACGAATATCTCAGAGGTTACATCCTTTAAGAAAGATGAAAACGGAAACAGTGTTCCATGTGACGGCGAATTATGGTACCGTGGGTACAATGTCAAAACGCTAATCCGTTCCCTTGGGGAAAACGAATTCGGGTTTGAGAAAACAGCGTATCTTCTGATGTTCGGGGAGCAGCCCGATGAAAAGGAACTGAAGGCTTTTACGGAAATTCTTGCCGCAGTGAGGACGCTCCCAACCAACTTTACAAGGGACGTCATTATGAAAGCACCCACAAAGGATGTTATGAATTCCATGACGCGGAGTATTTTAACGCTGGCCGCCTATGATCCGAAGACCGCGAACGCATCGCTTGAGAACAATATTATTCAGTGTATGAAGCTTGTGGCTGAATTTCCAATGCTGGCCGTATATGGTTATCATGCCTATAATCATTACGAAAATGATTCCAGTATGTATATCCACCGTCCAAAACCGGAGCTTTCCACTGCTGAAAATTTCCTGCGGATGTTAAGACCGGACAGCCAGTACTCCCAGCTTGAGGCAAAGGTGCTGGATGTGGCGCTGATGCTTCATATGGAGCATGGCGGGGGAAATAATTCAACCTTTACAACCAGGGTGGTCACATCGGCAGGTTCGGATACATATTCTGCGATTGCAGCAGCAATGTCTTCCTTAAAAGGTCCAAAGCACGGCGGTGCAAATATCAAGGTAATGGAGATGATGCAGGATATACGTAAGCATGTGAAAGACTGGAAGGACCGCGATGAGGTAAAGGCATACCTGTCTGATATGCTTGATGGAAAGGTGTTTGACGGAAAGGGGCTGATTTACGGTATGGGACATGCTGTATATTCACTTTCCGATCCGCGTGAGCGTGTTTTTAAGGCATATGTGGAGAATCTGGCGGTTGCAAAGAACCGCGAGAAAGAAATGAATCTTTATAATCTGATTGAGGAACTTGCACCGGAGCTGATTGCTGAAAAGCGTCATATCTTTAAAGGCGTAAGCCCGAATGTGGATTTTTACAGCGGATTTGTATATGAAATGCTCGGGATTCCGATGGAACTGTATACCCCGCTTTTTGCAATTGCAAGAATTGCAGGCTGGAGTGCGCACCGTCTGGAGGAAATTGTAAGTATGGGCAAGATTATCCGCCCTGCATATAAGAGCGTGATGGTTAAAAAAGAATAAAGGGTACACGGACAGATATTTCCGTGGAGAATGAGGATAAGTGATGGAGATGAAAAATGTAGAAGGCGGCGTATGCGCCGCCAGCGGATTTGTGGCAAACGGGCTGCACTGTGGCATAAACCCGGATAAAGAAAAATATGACCTGGCGCTGGTATACTCCCGGACACCGTGTAATACGGCGGCAGTATACACAACAAATAAAGTAAAGGGGGCGCCCATCCTTGTGACGCAGCGCAATTTAAAAGAAAGTCATGGGATTTCCAGGGCGGTCATTGTAAACAGTAAAAACGCCAACACAGGAAATGCAGACGGGGAGGAAAAAGCATCAAAAATGTGCGGGCTTGCAGCGCGTGCGCTGGGAATTTCCCCGTCCGAGGTAATTGTTGCGTCCACAGGCGTCATAGGGGAGCCGCTTCCTCTTGAACCAATCGAAAATTCCATACAGGATCTGGTGGACGGGCTTTCAGGGGAAGGACATTCGGATGCGGTGTATGCCATTATGACTACGGACACGGTCCGAAAAGAGACAGCGGTACAGTTTGAACTGGATGGAAAAACCTGCACCATCGGCGGTATGGCAAAGGGCAGCGGCATGATCCATCCGAACATGGCGACCACACTCAATTTTCTCACAACAGATGTGGATATTTCCACGGCGCTGCTGCAGAAGGCGCTTTCCGAAATTGTAAAAATAACATACAACTGCTTAAGCATTGACGGCGATACCTCCACCAACGACATGGTAAGCATCATGGCAAACTCTCAGGCAGGGAACCAGTCAATTACAGAGGAAAATGAAGCATACGGGCAGTTTAAGGAGGCATTGTACAAAGTCATGGAAAGCCTTACACGCATGCTTGCAAAAGACGGGGAGGGGGCTTCCAAACTGATTGAATGCACCTGTACGAATGCACCGGATTTAGAAACGGCGATTACCGTCGCCAAATCTGTAATCCGTTCCCCGCTTGTCAAATGCATGATGTTTGGGGAAGATGCCAACTGCGGAAGGATTCTCTGTGCGGTTGGCTATGCAGACGCTGAGTTTTCGGTGGATAAGGTTTCTGTGGAGCTTGCGTCCGCAAAAGGGGCGTTTACCAGCGTGGTAAACGGACTGGCTGCGCCATTTTCCGAAGAGTTTGCGGCGTCTGTGCTGGCAGAGGATGAAATATTTGTCAATATTGACCTGCATCAGGGAAATGCATCGGCAAAAGCATGGGGCTGTGACCTGACCTATGATTATGTAAAAATAAACGGAGATTACAGGAGCTGACAAAAGTATGGGTAAGAAAATTGGTTTTATCGGATGCGGGAATATGGGGACGGCGATGATACAGGGAATCCTGGATTCCGGCTGGTGCGCGCCTTCCGACATGATGGTTTCCTGCCGTACACAAAAAACACTGGATGAAAAAAAAGAAAAGTTCGGAGTTGGTATCAGTACAGATAACTGTAAGGTGGCTGCTTTTGCAGAGATTTTGTTCCTGGCAGTCAAGCCGCAGTTTTATGAGGATATCGTGAAAGAAATAAAGGGAATGCTGACAGCAGAACAGTTAATCATATCCATGGCACCGGGAAAGACGCTTGCCTGGTTTAAGGAGCAGATTGGGGAAAAAATAAAAGTCGTCCGCACCATGCCAAACACCCCGTCCATGGTAAAAGAAGGTATGACGGGAATGTGCGTAAATGACCAGGTGACAGAAGAGGAAACATCGCTTGTAAGAGAAATCTGTGGCGGTTTTTCACAGACCGAGATTGTCCCGGAGCATTTAATGGATGCGGTAACAGCAGTCAGCGGAAGCTCACCGGCATATGTTTTTCTGTTCATAGAGGCAATGGCGGATGCAGCAGTTGCAGAAGGAATGCCAAGAGCCCAGGCATATAAGTTTGCGGCCCAGGCAGTGCTGGGAAGTGCAAGGATGGTACTGGAAACAGGAAAGCATCCGGCGGAACTTAAGGATATGGTATGTTCCCCGGCAGGCACAACCATACAGGCCGTGCGTGTGCTGGAGGAAAAGGGATTCAGAAGCAGCGTTTTCGAAGCCATGATGAAATGCTATGATATTTCAAGAGGAATGTAACAAAAAATCCTTGTATTCTGTCCGGGAAATGTGTATGATAATAATGTCGGCTTTGCTTCGTGATCATGAAACCGGCCGGATTTAAAAAATAACATAGGAGAGATTTACAATGAGTCAGGCAAAAGTAGAAAAATATAAAAAAGAAAAAGCAAACCGCAAAAAAACCATGGCAAGGGATAAGGCAAGGCGCATGGCTGGCCGTGTCTGTGCGTGGGTAATTCTTGTAGCAATTGTGGGATGGGCAGGATATTCCGGCTATCAGTATTATGAATCAAAAAAACCGGTAGAAACTTTTTATGCTGATCTTTCCCCTGTATCTGATTATCTGAATTCCCTGAATACGGAAGCAGAATAGATTAAAACCGTTACGTCTGCACGGAACCGGAAAAAGGCATCACCTACTGCGGTGATGCCTTTTCCAGTGCGTCCTTTACTGCGGAAGCAAGAAGCATGGAGGT
Organism: uncultured Lachnobacterium sp.; assembly: GCA_964398745.1. Taxonomy (GTDB): domain Bacteria; phylum Bacillota; class Clostridia; order Lachnospirales; family Lachnospiraceae; genus Roseburia. Next base: position 1,139 of record CAYNOE010000224.1, on the reverse strand, counting down.
GTACTGGTTGTTCTTGGAATATGTAATATCAGAAACAGACTGGGCGCTGATAACCTGTTCCGCCAGTTCGTCAAGCGTCGGACCAAGAAGCGGGTACATGGTTTCCATGCTTTCATCCAGATTAATCAGTTCTATAGAATTGATATGGTTTTCATCCACGGATACCTGCACATCAAAGGTATTCTGGTCAATCCGTACCGAGGAGGTATAGACTCCCGGAACATACATGGTATCCACGGATTCACCTTCCGGTCTGCTGTTTCCGTTCCGAAGTATAATAAAAAACAATATGAGAATCAGAATACCCAGACCACACGCGATTCCTGCGATGATTAATTTTTTCATATGAAGAACAACTATTTTTGTTTTTGCGCTCATAACATTCCTCCGGTTTGCCCCATTGCTTTATTGTATCTTATGCAGGGCAGGGTAAAATTATGATGCAAAAATCCCGAAAAAAAAGATAAAAAAATTAATAGAAAAGTGTTGACATAATTTGGGACATATGATAATATATTATTCGTGCTTGAGAGATAGCAGGGAGCACATGCATGAGAGTTTTGCTTCGCAAAAGCATGTGTGTAGCCAATTTCCCTTATAGGAAATTACATTGTGCGATAGTGGCGTAGTTGGTAACGCGCGACCTTGCCAAGGTCGAGACCGCGGGTTCGAGCCCCGTCTATCGCTCTTAAAGAGTACTGCGGATTCGCCAGAAGGCGGGTTTGCGGTATTTTTTTATACTATTGGGAAAGAACCTGCAGGTTCCCATGGGCGAGGGAAATTCAGTAACTATTCAGCCTTCAGCCGAATAGTTAGTTACTATTCACGGCTCAGGAGCCGCTCATAGCAACGATTCGGGGCGTTTGCTGCGCAAAAATCGCCCCTCACTCCTGAATCATGTTCATTGCCCCGTGAACAGTAACAATAGTTACAGCGGATGCGGCATGGAACGAACAATTTTATTTACAACAACATGCTGCAATGCTATAATGAAATAAATACAATAAATACAATAAATACAATCTGCGTTTTATCCGCTGTTTTTAAGAAGGGGGTGCAGCGGTTATTTTTATATAAAACGGAAGGTAACTATTCAGAACCCCCTGGAATAAGATAAGCAGAATCGTCATGCCTGCATG
>CAYNOE010000223.1:0-5205 GCA_964398745.1 uncultured Lachnobacterium sp. | reverse complement strand
CGCCAACATCTGACCCGACAGTGCACATTCATATTCCGATACATCCAAATCCATAGGTTTACTAATTTCGGAAAACTGGCACTCTCGTTTTCTGACACCGTATACCGCATGTAATCTTGAAGCTTTTCTTATTGTAGTTTCATTATATATGCATTACACATGTAATGTCAAGGGTTGTTTCCCGCTGGTTTGGGCGTTTTTCGACGGAAATGGTTTGATTTTTTGCAATTCCTTCTTGACAGACCAAAAAATATATGATTAAATAATTAGCAATCATTACAGACAAAAGGCATTGACGAGGAGGAGTACATACTATTCCAGATGTGCAGAGAGAAAGTGGTTGGTGAAAACTTTCGTGATGGTAGTATGGAAGTAGCCTTAGAGCTTTGAACCGAACAGATTATAATCCAAGTAGACTTCAACGGAGATTCCCACCGTTATCAAGGGAAGCTATATCGGAATAACACAGATTATTCCCGTATGGTAATGAGTGCAGAAATTATTTCTGAATTAAGGTGGTACCACGGACATGTTAGTTCGCCCTGAGCATTTGCTTAGGGCGTCTTTTTTTGTCTGTTTTGTAAAATATTATATTTTATAGGAGGTATCCACATGGATAAGAAGTACAATTTTCAAAAAACAGAAAACGAATTAAAAAAGTTCTGGGAACAGGAAGAAATTTACAAGTATCAAAATGGAAAATACAGAAAAATTTTTTCTATTGACACTCCCCCGCCAACAGTAAGCGGGAAACTCCATATAGGACATATTTTTTCCTATACACAGGCAGAAATAATTGCCCGGTTTAAGCGAATGCAGGGATATGATGTTTTTTATCCTTTTGGCTTTGATGATAATGGCCTGCCTACAGAACGCCTGGTTGAGAGAGACGAAAATATCCGTGCAAACACATTGCCAAAAAATGAATTTCGAGCAAAATGTATGACTACCATTGAAAAATATGAGGAGGAATTTAAAAATTTATGGAAACGTTTAGGATTTAGTGTCGATTGGAATTTGGAATATCATACTATATCCGATTTGTCACAAAAGATATCACAGAAATCTTTTATTGAACTGGCAAAATCAAACAAAGCATATATAAAAGAAGCACCTGTACTGTGGTGTACCGAATGTCAGACATCCATTGCACAGGCAGAATTAGAAGCAAAAGAATGTGAAACAACATTCAATTATTTGAATTTTAGTACAGAGATTGGTAATTTACTGATAGCAACTACCCGACCGGAATTACTGGCAGGGTGTGTATGTATATTTGTTCATCCAGAGGATGAGAGATATCAGGCATTTGCAGGCAGGAATGCCACAGTTCCATTGTATCATTTTGAAATTCCAATATTAACGGATGATACTGTTTCAATGGAAAAGGGAACCGGTGCCGTAATGTGTGCCACTTTTGGCGATTCAACTGATATTGAGTGGTATCAAAAGCACAAACTCCCATATAAAAAGATTATTATGTCAGATGGTACGATTCACAAATCGGTTTCATTTATTGGCGGAATGAAACTCAAAACAGCAAGGGAGCACATCATTAAGCTTTTACGCCAAAATAAACTTTTAGTAAAACAGGAAGAAATCACCCATATGGTTTCTATACATGAGCGCTGTGGAAATGATGTGGAATTTATTCCCTCAAAACAATGGTATATTGATGTATTATCCGACAAAGAGAGGTTTCTGAAAGCCGCCGATGAGATAACATGGCATCCGGAACATTTCAAGAACCGCTATACCTCATGGGTAGAGAATTTAAAATGGGATTGGTGTATTTCAAGACAACGATATTTTGGAGTTCCTTTTCCAGTATGGTATTGTAAAAACTGTAATAAACCAATGTTTGCCGATGAAGAACAGCTGCCGGTAAACCCTTTGGAAAGCCAGCCATTACATGCCTGCGATTGTGGCTGCCATGAATTTATACCGGAAGAAGCAGTTTTTGACACATGGGCAACATCCTCTGTTACCACTCTCATAAATGCCAAATATCATGAGAGCAACGACATTATGGACCAGATTTTGCCTATGGGCATGAGATGCCAGGCACACGACATTATTCGTACATGGGCATTTTATTCCATTGTAAAAAGCTTATATCATACAGACAAAATCCCATGGAAAGATATTATGATTAGTGGATTTGTTTTTGCAAAGCCAGGAGAAAAAATAAGCAAATCAAAAAATAATGCATCCGATTCCCCGATGGCTTTAATAGAAACACATTCTGCTGATGCCATCCGTTACTGGTCCGCCAATGGTAAGCTTGGAACAGATACCTTTTTTAGTGTTGAGGAATTGAAAATTTCCAAGAAATTCATAAACAAGCTTTATAACGCAGCAAAGTTTGCCATTATGCAGCTCGAAAATTTTGAAAAACCGGATGCCTGCGACGAAGTAAATCTTTTGCCTGTAGACCGATGGATATTACAAAGAGTGAATGAGACAACAAAGAAAGCAACAAGCCTGTTAAACGATTATGAAATCGGGCAGGCAAGACACGAAATTGATAATTTGTTCTGGAAAGATTTTTGTGATTACTATATTGAAATTGCAAAAGAACGGCTCTATCAGCCCGAGAAACACGGCAGGGAACAAAAATATTCCGGACAGATTGCCCTCTATCACAGCCTGTTAGGCATTTTGAAATTATATGCTATCTACACTCCTTATGTGACGGAATATATCTATCAGGACTTTTATCGCAAATATGAAAAAGAAATCTCCCTGCACAAGACAATTTGGGAGACAAAACAGCAAAACCAGTTATATCTCGAGTTTGGGGAACATTTGAAAGCGGTAATTTCTGATGTTCGTAAATACAAGACAGAAAAACAAATGTCAATGAAAGATACCATACCAGAGCTTATTATTACTTTCCCCAAAAAATTTCGTGATTTTTACAAAAAATCAGAAAAAGATATAAAAGCCTGTACCGGGGCGGAAAGAATTTTATTCAGAAATTAGGATGTCGAATAAGGGGCGGACGGGATACTTCGTCTGCCTCTCTTATTTGGGGCTGCGGGTTTCTTCAAACTCTAAAATCATCTAAACACGCCGACATTTGACCCGACAGTGCACATTCGTATTCCGATACATCCAAATCCATAATTTCACAAGCTCTTTCTTTCGTTATGCCAAGTGAATGTATCAGTTTATCTATAGAAATAATCTTCGTCTCCTGTCTGCCATATTCAATCCCATCCTGTCTTACTTGATCAAAAATTTCACACATCTGCCCCATTCCTTTCGTTTCACTCTTTAAAAAATGTACCCGGTTTACTAATTTCGGAAAACTGGCACTCTCGTTTTCTGACACCGTACGCCGCATATAATCCTGCAGCTTTTCCTGTACTTTATTCTGACCATCTTTTGATGATAGATTAAAGTCAAATCCCCCGCAGGAGCGGGGTATTTGACCCCGCGGCAGTCGCCAAACGGACATGCCTACATGTCCGCTTGGCTCGTTGCTTCGCGAGAGTAACTCTCTGTTGTTCCGTCCCAATAGCGCTTCCTGTTCCAAACCAGCGGTTTTCCACATTTCAAGAAATCTTTTTGTGTTATAAAAATTTGCCACAAGTCTGATAATTCCCTGTATTTCAGCCCGGTGTCCAACAACGTTGTATCAATACAGGCACGGCAATACCTTGTTCGTAATATATGTTCGTCGTTATCTTTGTTTTGCAATTCAAGGTGAATCCGTGTGCCGTCCTCCTCCACTGCGTACAAATCCAATACTACGGAATGTCCCAGAATCTGCCGGATACTGTACTGGCTCTTAACCTCACAAATATGCCAGCGTCTCCCCGTCAAAAGATTTAGAAATTCTTCCAAGACTTCCGGTTCTTCTAAAACTTTCCCGGCAAATACATCACTGGTCAGATTTAACGCCTGTATTTTATCTCTTTTTTCTTTCCATGTTAAACGTTCTCCCAATACCTGTTCTACGCCCCCTTACATATATGATATAAACTTATTGTAGTTTTATTATATATGCATTACACATGTAATGTCAAGGGTTGTTTTCCGCTGATTTAGGCGTTTTTCGACAGAAACAGGCCGTGCCCCGCAGCTTAAGCTTACTGCGGGGTATGTGACCGCTTATCATATCGGATTTCTTCCTCTGTGTATTTTCTTTCCATATCATGCTTGATTTTTCTGTTTTCGACTGATTCAAAAATAATTGAAAAGTCATAATCGGCCGGATATAATTCTGTAGCCGCCACATGAAGTTTTACCCTTTTATGATTAATCCATATCTTTTTCCCAGGTAATTGCACTCTTAAAACGCCTTTTTCATTGATTGGCTCGCAAACAATTCCAATCTTTTTATCGGGATATACTAAAACACTGTCTCCCAGCTTATACTTTGTACTATATTTTACATTTCCTTTTGCTTTCCTGCTTTTAGATATTTGAGTAATATTCCTTTTCTCAATTACCGTATCCCCTTTCTGAAATAGGTAATTGTCAACTGCATTTTCTCCATAAGCCGCCTTGATTGCTACCCGTAGCATTTCATTTGGCATTCCAAGCCTGTCTGCGATATAAAAGGCACAGCTTTCACCCGCTTCCCCAATCACCATTTGATATGTTGGCTGTAACGTCTCCTTATCAAAAGTCATCCTTGCATTCACAATATCCTGTGCTTTTTCAGCATATTCTTTTATTTCAGGATAATGTGTCGTAACAAGAAAAATAGTTCCACTTTTCCTAAGCTCTTCCAATATGGCAATAGCAATTCCCATACCTTCCGCCGGGTCTGTTCCAGAGCCGAGTTCATCCATGATGACCAGACTATCTCTGTTTACCTCACTTAAAACCTCCAGGACATTTTTGATATGTGAGGAAAATGTTGATAAATTCTCTGCCATATTCTGACCATCCCCGATATCACACAGATATGAATTATTCATGCAGATATCTGCTTCTTTACAGGTGACATGCAATCCGCACTGTGCCATTATACAATTCAGCATAACGGTCTTTATTGCTACCGTTTTTCCCCCCGTATTGGGACCGGTTATAATAATTCCCCGAACATTTTTTCCTATTTTAAATTGTAAGGGAATGTTTATCCTTTTATCCATCAATGGGTGTCTGGCATCTTTTAAAACAATTCTATGCTCCGTATTGATGGACGGTTCAACTGCATCCAAATCAATACTCAACTTACCTTTTGACAAT
>CAYNOE010000222.1:3470-5212 GCA_964398745.1 uncultured Lachnobacterium sp. | reverse complement strand
AAGGAGGTATTTGCAACATGGCTCAACTTGGAAAAGGCAAATTAAATTACAGATGCCCGTCCTGCTTTATGAGGGATCTGGATATTGATATGTTCTACAATAAAGATACGGGGATTTACAGCTGCATCCGCTGCCAGTTCCGCGGCACAGAGGAACAGGTGCTTGCAGGAAATGAGGACGTGCGCAAAAAATACGGCGCGATGTATGAGCGTTTTACAAAGTTTGATTTCGATTAGCAGTTTAGCTTAGGACTTTGCACTTTGCTGCAAAGTCCGTAAGAATGTGTAGTGGTTGTGGCATCAAGCCATCGCGAAGCGATTTTGCATGGCTTGATGTGTAACTATTCAGCAGAAGGCGGAATAGTTATGATTTTGATTAAATGGGGGCAGTTATGGCTGAATTTATGAAAGGCATGGATTTATCAACCATGCTGGAACTGGAACGCTGCGGTGCGAAATACTTTGACGGCGGAAAAGAAAAGGACATCCTGCAGATTATGAAAGATTACGGGGTGGACACCATCAGGCTTCGTCTGTGGAATGATCCGAAATCTGAAACCGGGGAACCATACGGTGCAGGCAATAATAACCTGGAAGAAACCATAGCCATTGGAAAGCGTATTGGAAAAGATTTTGGTGTACTTCTGAATTTCCATTACAGTGATTTCTGGGCGGATCCGGGCAAGCAGATTAAGCCGAAGGCATGGAAGGATTTCGGTATGGAAGAGCTGGAGAAGGCGGTCTATGATTTTACAAAGGATTCCTTAACCGCAGTGTTATCTGCCGGGGTGAACGTCACCATGATTCAGGTTGGTAACGAGCTTTCCAACGGGCTTCTCTGGCCGGAGGGAAAGATGCCGAATTATGAAAACATTGCAAAGCTTGTAAGTGCCGGTATCCGTGCCTGCCGTGCGGTGAAAGCAGAAATTCCGCTAATGATTCATCTGGATAACGGCGGAAACAATGAGTTGTACAGGGACTGGTTCGACCATTATATCCCTCTGGGGGAGGATTTTGATTATATCGGGCTTTCCTATTATCCGTTCTGGCATGGAAACCTCGAAAGTCTTTCCGCCAATATGAATGATATTGCAAAGCGGTATGGCAAGAAACTGATTGTCGCCGAGGTGTCCATGGGATATACAATGGAGGATTACAGGGAGTATGAAAAACTTCCGGACAGCGAGCGCAAGGGCTATGCGACAAAACCGGAGCTTGTATCAGCCATTGACTATCCAATGACTGTCCAGGGGCAGGCGGATTTTACGAAGGATTTCTTAAACCGGGTGGCGTCTGTTGCGGACAATAAAGGATGCGGCTTTTTCTGGTGGGAGCCGGCATGGATTCCGGTACCGGGTTCCGGCTGGGCAACTCCTGCTTCGCTGGAGTATATGAATGACAGCGGGCCGTGCGGCAACGAATGGGCAAACCAGGCGCTGTTTGATTATGACGGAAATGTGCTTCCGGCGTTTGCTGTGATACGGGATTTTAAAAAAGAATAAGGTGTAATTTTTCAGGGACTGTGAAAAGCACAGTCCCTGACTGGGTTTACAGGCATAAGGAGTGTGGTATGGAATGTACAGGGTTATAGGATATTATATTTGTGAACAGATAAAGATTCCGCAGTTTTTGAAAAGAGACGGGACAATGGTGTCCGTCAGCGAATGTTTCGGCGGCATTCATCCAAGACTGGACACATGTTTTTTCCAGAACAGTTATGTTAGTGAAAAAGACCGGGATGCC
>CAYNOE010000222.1:0-3370 GCA_964398745.1 uncultured Lachnobacterium sp. | reverse complement strand
ACTGGACACATGTTTTTTCCAGAACAGTTATGTTAGTGAAAAAGACCGGGATGCCTATAAAAAGCGCTGGAATCTGGATGCCGAAAAAGCGGAAAGTCTGATAAAAGAAACAGGAACCTTATTTGACAGAACGCTTTTCGCTGACGGAAGGTTTGTCAGTCTTTCAGATGCCCGCCATTTTTATGATTCTTTTTTTTCAAAGAACTGTATTCTGGTAAGTGTATCTGCAGAAGAAAAGTATTTTGAATTTCTGAACGATGAGATGCGTGGGAATGGCTGCCCCGAATTGACCGGATGTACGGATGAACATGATTTGCTTGGATATGACATTTTAGGATGGGATACTGGCAGCTTTCATACTTTTTTATGCAACAGCCTGCAGGAGATGCTGCCTGGTGCAGTTTTTAACAGTTATGGTTTACTGGCAAATTCCTATGATGAGGTTTCGGTGTTTGCAGAGCGTATTCAGGGGTACGGGGAGCCGGTGGAGTGGATTCCGTGCAGGATTGGGAAATGTTCTTCTGTATGAAGATATTTTTGATTATCAGAAAAATTTCTTGCATTTATACTGTATATGCATTACACTAAAAGTATGAAATCCATCACGCCAATGATGGCGTAAAGCCTGATGGAATTTTCATTTATATGCTTTCAAAACAATTCTTTTTAATTTTCCCAAATACAGGGAACGACTCCATATGGTTGTATAAGAAAAACGAACTTGTCAATGTGGTTTATTGAAAATGAGGACGTGATTTGTTATGATAATGTTATATGGAATTCAGAAGTATGATCTGAAACTTAAAAAGCTGAAAGGAGTATTTTTATATGCAGACAATTATTGTAAAGCTGGATGCCGGAAAGCTTGCAAATCCGGATCTGGATATCCGCTATAAACTTCCGGAAAAAATTGAAGCGTTTACAGCGGGGAAGTGAAGGAGAACGGATATGATTATCTGGGTGAAAAAGAGCTTGGCATCTGGCTGGCGGCAGAGGATGCCGGTACACAGGTACAGGATGTAATCTCGTGTCTAAAGAAAAAACGTTTTGCCGGAAATGACTTATCCGCTACTGCGCAGGTGTATATTTCCGAACAGGAAAATGCGCCCTTTTCGGACTGTAAGGAAGTAGAACTGGTACCGAATTTACAGAAAAAACTGCCTGATTATGTAAACGTTTCTGTCGATGATGATATAGTGGACGTCTGTTTTTATGTGGAAATGGAAAAACCGTTCGCAGTAGGGGAAAGGATGAATGAAATCTGCGAGGATGCATATATGAACGGGGATAACTGGGCGGCATTTCTGGAATGGTATCTGGAAACGCACTTTCCGCAGCTTCTGGAAGGGCTTGATCCGGATCCGGAGGCAGGCATGTATGCTGCATATTATGAAAACACACCGGAAAACAGAAAAAAGGCAGAGCAGTTTGCAGGGCTGATAGCATATCTGGTTGAGGATGAAGAGGATTTATATGAGTTTGTCCGTGAAATGGGAGAAGAGATTGACTGGGATTAATCATGTTCAAAAAGAGGAGAAACCAAAACATGGGAAAAAAGTATGATGTTATGGCACTGGGGGAACTTCTGATTGATTTTACGGAATCGGGAGTAAGTAAAAATGGAATGAAACTGTTTGAACAGAATCCGGGCGGTGCTCCTGCCAATCTGCTTACAGCCGTCAGCCATATGGGATATAAGACTGCCATGATTGGAAAAACAGGGTTAGACATGCATGGAAATTTTTTGATAAAAACTCTGGAACAGGAGGGGATTTGTACAAATTATATTGTAGAGGATGATTCTGTCTTTACAACACTTGCGTTCGTTGCACTCAATGAAAATGGAGAGCGTCATTTTTCTTTTGCAAGAAAACCAGGTGCTGATATCTGTCTGTCAGTACAGGAATTAAACTATCGGGCTCTGCAGGATTGCAGGATTTTTCATTTTGGTTCACTGTCCCTGACTGGTGAACCGGCAAGAACTGCAACAATTGAAGCTGTTAAAACAGCCAAAGAAGCAGGTGCATTAATTTCCTTCGATCCGAATTACCGGGCTTCATTATGGAGAAAAGAAAGTGATGCAGTAGAGATGGTAAAGAAAGTTCTTCCTTACGTTGATATGCTGAAAATTTCAGATGAGGAAAGTGCTTTGTTTACAAGTAAAACAGAATATCAGCAGGCTGCTGATGAACTATTAGACCAGGGACCAAAGCTTGTTGCTGTAACATTAGGCAGTCAGGGTGTCTGTCTGGCGAGCCATGAAAGGCATGAACAAATCGCAGGATTTCCGGCAGAGGTAGTGGATACTACAGGTGCAGGGGATTCCTTCTGGGGCGGTTTTCTGTCAAAGTTTTTAGAGTATCAGACGGATTTGCGGGCAATGTCCTGGGAAAACTGGAGAGCCTGTGCAAGGTTCGGGAATGCAACTGCCAGCTTATGTGTGCGAAAGAGAGGGGGAATTCCTGCAATACCAGTGAAAGGAGAGGTTGAAGAAATTTTACGGTAAAAAATATAAAAAATTGCCCAGGGGGAGCGCATTTTGCGTTTCCCTTTTTTCATCTTTTTTAGTTCCGGCAGGATGACAAGCGGTATACCCAAAAGAGCCGTTTTATGTCCTCATCTTTGTTATTACATATCCAAACTTAATCCACCGTTTAACTTCTTTTTCGTCTGTATTGTCAATATAAAACGTGTGTCCGAAGTTGTTCAGGGGTTCCAGACGGCAGGGGGTGGACTGGTAAAATTTGCGCACATAAAGAAGACCGGTGCTTTTATCAATAAAAATGCCGGTATCCCCGTCACGGACAGGCTGCTGGCTGACCAGCAGATTATCCCCCAGCTGGTAGACCGGATTTAAATGGTCGCTGGTCACACGGATTCCAAAATCAATCTGATTCCCATAGCGTTTCCGGTACGGGGCGACATTAAGCTTTTCCAGGGAACAGGAATCATAAACCATGCCATCCATCATATTTCCGGTAGGAATCAGAACTGTAACATAATCTTCCACATTTTCCGCAGAAGACAGATCCATGGCAAATTCTGTCTCAAATTCGATGACGGACGAAACGAACCGGAGCTGGGAGTCGGAAAGTTTTGTCAGCGAATTATAGACCTTAAGCTGCGGACTGGTGTTTCCGCATAGTTCAAAACCGAGCTTTTTTGTCAGTCCGTACATGTGAAAGACTGTGAAAATACTGATTTTATTCGTTTCACCGTTTATGATGCGTTTATAAGAGGAAAGCGACATGTCAAGCGCCTCTGCCATCCTTTTTTGTGAGAATCCCAGTTTTGCCCGTTCCTGTTCTATGCTGCTTCCAAAATTATTTACCATTTCATGTCTGGTCACAGAATCCCTCCGAATTTTTCT
>CAYNOE010000221.1:0-5215 GCA_964398745.1 uncultured Lachnobacterium sp. | reverse complement strand
TCTCGCGGATTGCAAACCAAAATCTCCCATCTATAGATGCACTCTCGATAATTTCCGCATTTTTATATGTGCGTTCCGTTCCTGTTCCTGCAACCGTTACAGATGATAAATCGGGCGGGAAATCCGGCCTGCTTTCTGTAATCAGGCTGCCCCCGTTTTTCTCCGCTTTTAATTCCATTCCGTTTTTAAACATTATTTTTACTTTTTCCATCTTGGCTCCTTCCCAAACAGCTCTTTATATATTTTTTTCATATTTTTTATCTGTTCTTTTGACATGATTGGTGTATATGACCCCATCCATGACTTATATTCCTGTTCAATGTCTTTGTAATCCATTTTCCCTGCATCATACAATCTCTTGTATGCTTTTAGCTTCCTGCGCTCCCGTGTGACAGATTTGGGGTTAATCCGTTTTATTACCTTGCCCGAATCTGAAAGGCGGTATTTTATTTGCAGATACATAAAAGTTGAGGAAAGCTTCTCTATCCTTGTTTTCCTTTCGTTGACAAAAAGCCCTAAGCCGTCTGCCTGTTCCGCTATTCCGCGTATGACAGACGCAACATATTCCTCCGTATCCCCAATGATATAAATATCATCCATATACCGCCCATACATCTTTACCCCTCGTACTATCTTTGCGTAATTGTCAATTTTTGTCGGGTAAAATACGCCTATGTTTTGTGATACCTGGTCCCCGATGTCCACTGACTTTGCCATAAATCTCCGCCCGGTGCGAAGTTCTTCCGGTATACTTTCCTGATACTTGACAGAATCAAATATCTGGTTCATGCAGTCTGCATATTCTTCATCCGACATGTAAGAAACGTCAATTTTAAACGCATCCACAATCTGGCTGAAAAGCCATCCCGGAAATTCATCCACCCTTGCCAAAACCATCTCTTTTACTCTTTCGTGCTGAATATTGTCATAAAATTTTGATAAATCCACAAAGCCTACATACCCGGCATTTGTCCGGTATTTTAGCCAGTAGTTGTGCAAATCCCGTTCAAACATCTGCCTTGCAAATTTAACTCCTTTTCCTTTCTGGCTCGCACTATTATTGTAAATTAAATATGGTTTTATCGCTTCATCCAATACCTCATCACACAGGGCATGGCGTACTACGCGGTCGCGTATCCTTCCACCGTGGATATACCTGATTTTTCCCCTTTCGTTTAACGTAAATTCCGAACCTTTCATAGTCCTGTATTTCCTTGTTTCAAGTTCCTGCTTTAACTTTACAATCTCTGAAAGGAAATCAATCTCAAATTTCTGCGTCTCTTCTTTCCATGCACTTCCCTTCATGGATGCAAGAAATGCATCATAGAGTACATTCATATCTGCTATTCCGTTATCATCCATATAAAACACCGTGTTCCCATCCCTCCATCCCTGCCCATGGTTAAGCCCCGGCTACCAGCTCGACGTATCTTGCCGTATAGGGCAGACCGACACGGCGCGGCCCTGCTTTCGCACTATTGTTTAGCTTTTTCAGCAGGGACAGCTTTTCCTTTCGGCCGGATGTCTGCCTGCTTTCAGGTCTTATCAGCACCCTCGAAATCCGGGCGAACGCCATTGGAATTGGAAGCGTAGTTGCAGTTCGCATTGCCGTTACTGTTGACATTGGCAAAATTAGCGCCCGAAACAACGTCACGAAGCCACCAGTTCACGCATACAAAAGCTGCCCCGTAATTAAATTATTCCTTCATTGTCTGGCTTTCTCCCCGTTCCTTAGTCTGTGTTGGTTTCCATGCCTGCTTTGCCCCGCCTTTTGTTTTGTTCTGTTTCGACTTCAAAAGTCTGTTGTCAGACTGCCGGACACCTTTATATAATGCAATCTGTCTGTCAATTTCTACGGCAAGCCTTTCATATTTATTGATGTCTACGGGAAGCGTGCTGATAATATACTGCAATTCCTGTTTCAGCACGTAGCACTGTGCAATCGCTTCATCCATGTGTTTCCTGCGTTCACAAAACTCCATAACCTTTGCCGGGGTTTCTGACGGATATATTGAGTTCCCTATTGTAAACTCGCGTCCCATGCACTGCAACGCTTCCAGTACCGTGCCGCATTCTCTATCTATAAACCATTCCCGGAAGCTGTCACATTTTTTCTGGTAGCGTTCCACCACTTCGTCCACATTTTCTGCATGTGCATGTGTTTCCCTGTACCGCTCTATGGATTTCCTGTATTTTTCTTCCGAAAAACCAAAATCAAGAAGCATAAGGTTTGTTACTTCAGCGCGCAAACGGTAGAAATGGTGCTGTGCTTCAAATTTTGATTCTTTGCGTTTTCCCTTTGGCACTGACATTTTTTGTCCCTTTCTATTTTCCTATCCCCACCCACAAGGGGTGGGGATTAAAGATTAACAGATACCGAAAGCCGGGCGAACGCCAAGGGAACCGGAAGCGTAGGCGCAGTCCGCATGGCCGTGACTGATGACAAGGGCAAAATAAGCGCCCGAAACAACGTCACGAAGCCACCAGTCCACGCGGTTACATATCATATCCGGACGGAGTGCAAACAGTGCAAGCTGTGACTTGTCGATGGTATAGCGGTATGAAATTGTCGTGCCGTCACATGCTGGCGTAAAAATATAGCTGCCGTATACCATAGGCTCATTCATCAGTTCTATGGTGCTGTCATACCACGCGTGATTGCTCGGCCTGCCGTTCGTTACAGTATTAACAAGCAACTCTCTGTGGGATAGTATGTGTTCTGTGCCGAATGCGTTATTAATCATGGTTTTTGCCTGGTTAAGCCCCGTTTTGTACATGTCCGTACCTATATAGCCGCCCTCTGTTGTGTTCGCTTCCTCACCTCCTTCATATTGTCCAGACACAGTGTTGTGCATCTGCGCATTATACAAGCATGTATCCGGAACGATAACTGCATGGTGTTTCGTGCATTCCGTATCCCCGCAGCGCAGCCAGTAGTCAAGATGTGCAATACGCCAGTTCACACCTCCGATTGTCCAGTAGTCACCGACAAACATGTCTTTAAATGTCCCGTCTGAAATTGCCGCTGCCTGTTCTTCGGTCAGTGAATCCCCAAGGCATTTGCCGCGGAAAAATGCATTACGCATTCCCTTGTCCGGATTATCCGTAATAAACTGAAATTTACCGTTTGTCATCCCATTTACAAAATCTGATGCCTTAATGATTTTGTCCCCGTTTGCTGTTATCACATGCATATAATCCTCATGGGCAGAAACGTGTGTGGTTTTTTCCAAATCTCTAAATAACTGGTCCATATTTTCCCCTTTCTTAAATGAAATGTATTTTTTTCAGCATACGGAACTTTTTCCCATCTGCTGCTACAAACTTTTTTCCATCTACTGTAACCAAATCTGCCCGAACATTTCCCGTCACAAGCATTTCTTCCAGTTCTGTAATCTGTTTATGCATCTTTTTTTCTAACAGTTCCAAATCCTTTTTTGATGCAGTCACAACGTTTGGATCAACAAGAATTTGTGCAGAATCTTTGTTATTCAGAACTATTTCCATTCGCGCCAGCAGCTCGTGTACTACGCCGTCCGTAACTTTTACTTTTGCTGTATCCGGAGTATTGCAAACTGCAATCATTGTGTTTTTATCATCAAAAACCGCCATTTCCCGAATCGTAAAGCCCCCTGCATCTGACGGTATCGTTGTTTCCACAATCATTACATTTTCAGATTCTTCGCTGATTCTGCACGAACCTATTTTTCCCCGCCATACTTCATTCTTCAGTTCCGTCATTGCGGTGTCCGGCGCGTAATACTGGCCCCCGCCATCACCAACTGCAAAATGCGTGATATTTACCTTTCTTTCCTCGTTGACCGCTTCAAGCATTTCTTTTGTGCCCGAATCGGTCACAATTGCAAAGTATCTTGTGTCTGCCATGTTTTACATCTCCCCTTTCACTGTCAGGATGTTTCCTGTTTTTTGATATGCTTCTGTTCTTACTTCTGCTCCCCCTTTCAGCCCATCTGGCATTATAGGTTTTACTTTCATCACCACGCCAACTGTCCCGGCTGTCATGATATGTATTGTTTCTTCTGTATTTATACTGTCCACAGTCTTTGCCTTAACTTTCAGCATTGCCCCGATGCTGCCTCCTGCTGTCACTCTTATTGTGGCACTGCTTCCATTCAGGCTGATGTACAACCCGTCACAATGCGAGCGTAAGCTTTTGTAAAACTGGACCTTTTCCATTATATCTGCATACGCATTTTCTGTTAGACTGCTGCCGCATGTATCAACATTTATTTTGAAATAATATGGCCTGCCTCCGTATTCAAACCATTCCGACACACCTGCGCCTTTGTAAACATTCCGCAATGCTGTTTCTACCGCGTATTTTGTTCCAAGTTTCTGATGCACTTTTATACTGTCTTTTATAATTGCCCGTTTAATTTCTACCGGATAATCATAATCGTACCAATCAACATGTAAATCATGCGCCAATATATCAAGCCGTGTTTCCGGTAACTCCTCTATGTTGGCATATATGATGTTTTTCTTTGTTTCATTTGCGGTAATATGCAATTCCTCTGCTATTAGCTGCCCCAAGGCAAGCATTGATTCATCTTTTTTCAGTGCCGGTGGGAATTTCGTAATAAAGTCAGCGTCTTTAATTTTATTCATCTTCCACACCCCCAAAGGTCACGCTTTCCTCCCTTATTACCGCCACGCTCCCTTTTGGTATCCGGGTAAATACAGGGGCGGTTATTTCAGCCCTTTTTATTCCCGATTCCATAAGCATGGCATTAAAATAGGACGGGTTAATGTCCCGCCCCATTTTTGAGGTCTGCCATAATATATAATTTTCCACTGCCAGCTCCACCGCCCGTTTAATGCCGTTTGTGCCTGTTTCCTTTTCCCTTGAGATAAAATATTTTATGTCTACATTAAACTCTACCGTATCCGGTGCCGCAACCATTACCGTATCCGTCATTGGTCTGATATCGTCCCCACTCAGGTACTCCCGCACCTTATCTATCAATTCCTTATCCGGCAAAACACCGTTATACAACATAACCCTTATATCCACGACGCCCGGCCGCGGACTCTCTGCCGACACATCACTAATTTGTGAAGAAATGCTTTTAGCGTGGTATATATAACTCCCCCTCGACCCTGCGGTTGTATAGCTTTCCTCACTTTCCCTCATGCGGTTGTAATACGCTGCATCTTTTTCCTCTTCACTTCCCCCTGCTGTTTCCGTTATATT
>CAYNOE010000220.1:0-5222 GCA_964398745.1 uncultured Lachnobacterium sp. | reverse complement strand
TTAATAAGAAAAATTATTTCATATTATCATGGAGGTAAATTATGGCATATGGTAAAATCACAGATAAACAGAGAGAAATTCTGGAATACATCAAAAAAGAAATCTTAAATAAAGGCTATCCGCCCACAGTCCGCGATATTTGTGAGGCGGTTCATTTAAAGTCCACATCATCGGTTCATTCGCACCTGGAAACACTTGAGAAAAACGGCTATATCAGGCGTGATCCGACCAAGCCGCGTGCGATTGAGATTGTGGATGACAGCTTTAACCTGACCAGAAGAGAGGTTGTAAATGTTCCCATGGTAGGGCGTGTGGCTGCAGGACAACCTTTGCTTGCAGTTGAAAATATTGAGTCATATTTTCCTGTTCCGTCCGAGTTCATGCCCAATTCAGAAACTTTTATGCTTAAAGTAAAGGGAGAAAGCATGATAAATGCCGGTATTTTTGACGGGGACCAGATTCTCGTGGAACAGTGTAAGGATGCTCGTAACGGGGATATGGTGGTAGCGCTTGTGGATGATTCTGCTACAGTAAAAACATTCTATAAAGAAGACGGTCATATTCGTCTTCAGCCGGAAAATGACAGTATGGAGCCTATTATTGTGCCGGACTGCCAGATTCTTGGAAAGGTATTCGGGGTTTTCCGTTTTTTCAGATAAAATTCTTGTTGTTATAATGCGGATATGTTAATATTTCTGATAAAAAAATCCTGCCGTATCATAACGGCAGGGCTTTTTGTTTCATCACTATATTTCAATAACTTTCCCGTCTCTCCATATGCGTTCAAGGTCATAAAACAAGCGGTCTTCCTTTGAAAACAGATGAACAATGATATCCTGATAATCCATCAGAATCCATGTGGATTTGCTGTTTCCTTCTACCTGCTTTATCTGCAGTCCTGCCTTGTATAACGCCTCGTCCACGGCATCCTGCATGGCAGTAAGCTGGTTCTGGTTATTTCCGCTTGCAATGATAAAATAATCTGCAATTGAAGATATTTCCGCAATGTCAATTACGGTTACCTCTTCTGCTTTTTTATCCTTTAATGCATCTACAGCAGTTTTTACAATTTCTAAGTTATTCATTTCCTGGCTCCTTTCGGTATGGTTCATAAAATTCATAGGTGAGCTGTGTTTTGGGATCAGTACTGCCCTTTCTGTTGTTCAGATAATGCAGGGTATCATACAGGATTTCTGCAACACACCGGTTTAAGTCAAAAAAAGCAGTTCTTCTTATGAAATCCAGGCGCGGAGCCTCACTTCTAAGAGGTTCGATATAATCTGCAACAAAAATAATTTTGTCCAGAAGATTCATGTCCGGTTCTCCTGTCGTATGCACTTTTATGGCATGCAGAACTTCTATATCAGTGATTTTGTATTTTTTTTGTGCAAGTGCCATGCCTGCTTTGGCATGTAAAAGTCCCGGATTTTTGATTTCGATTTCTGAAACCGGAATATTGTACTTGTCACACAGTTCAATTTTTTCTTCAGTCGTGCGGCATTTGGCACAATCGTGCAGTAACCCGGCAAGCATTGCCTTGTGGTAGTCGTAACCATATGCCATGGCAAGACTTCCTGCGGTATACATAACGCCTTTCGTATGTTCATACCTTGCCTTATCGAGTTCTTTTTTTAATTTTTTACGAATTTCATGCAGTTCCATTTTGCGGACAATTTCCTTTCATGTTTCATACAGATGGTGTTGGCGGATATAGGAAAATACATCTGGTAAAAGATCGTCTCCGTCATATTCCATAGATAAAAGCCTTGTACGAATTTCCGTTGACGATATCGGATACTGGCTGCAGTTCAAGATGCGGATGTCGCAGTAAAACAGTTTCTGCAGGTCTTTTATTTTATCAGCAAGCGCTGCAGTGGAACTGTTGTTTCTTGGAATGACCAGGATGCGGCTGAGTTTTGCAATCTTTTCCGGATGCATCCATTGTTCAAAATAATTTAATGAATCCGCTCCCATGATAAAGAAAAAATGATGCTGTGGATAGCGTATGGCCAGTTTTTCCAGTGTCCTGTAGGTATAGCTGGTTTCAACGGAATCAATTTCAAACCGGCTTGCAACAAGCCATGGAAACCGGTCCGCAGCAAGTTTACACATGCAAAAGCGGTGAACCGCAGGGGTCATGGTATTCTCGTCTTTATTGGGGGAATGACCTGCGGGCATGAGCCAGATTTCATCCAGTCTGCCAAGCTTATGGGCACATTCTGCCATATGAAGATGTCCGTTGTGAAGCGGATCAAACGATCCTCCCAGTAAACCAATCTTCATGCTATGTTATTCCGGAAGTTTTATCTTTGGATTTTTTTTGGCTTTCCGGTAAAAAATCATCTTTTTCCCAATGACATTTACGACATTTGAATGGGTACGTTCGGCAATTATTTCCGCAATCTGTTTCGGATCGTCTGCACAGTTTTTCAGCACCGCAACTTTAATAAGTTCACGTTTTTCAAGAGCGGAGTTAAGCGCTTCTACAATCTCCGCAGTCAGGGATGCTTTTCCAATTCTGAAAACCGGATCCATTGTACCGGCAAGAGAGTTAAGATATGCACGCTGTCTGCTATTCATTATTTCCCAGTCCTCCTATTTATAATAATCAAATTCATTATAATACATTCTTACGGTATCACCATCTTTGATTCCCATTTCCTCCAGCTTTTCAAGAATTCCTTGTTCCCGCAGGAATTTCTGGAAAAATAAAAATCCTTTTTCGGAATCAATGTTCGTATATCCGAGCATCTTTTCGATTTTCGGACCTTCCACAACAAATGCGCCATCGTCCGCACGGGAAACGGTATATGGCTCTTCTTTCAGGAAATGAACTGCAGGGTCGTATTCCGGTTCATATACAGTGGCCTCTTTCGGACATTCATTTAACATTTTGCGCACATAAAACAGAAGTTCGCGCAGTCCCTGCCCGCTGACAGCCGAAATGGGATAAACCATAATGCCGTCTTTTTCAAATTCCTGACGCAGGGAGGAAATGATTTCGTTTTCGTCCCCGTAAATCGCATCAATTTTATTGGCTGCAATTACCTGCGGCTTTTTTAGAAGATCGGGATTATAGGCATAAAGCTCTTTGTTAATAGCTTTTATGTCTGCAATCGGATCACGTCCTTCAGTTCCGGCTGCGTCCACCATATGGATGATGACCTTGGTACGCTCAATATGGCGAAGAAATTCATGTCCAAGCCCTACTCCGGTGGATGCACCCTCAATCATTCCGGGAATATCTGCAATAACAAAGCCGTTGCCGTCCTCCATATCCACAACGCCAAGGTTCGGCTGAAGCGTGGTAAAATGATAGTTGGCAATTTTGGGCTGCGCATTGGTTACACGGGATAAAAGCGTGGATTTTCCAACGTTTGGAAAACCAACCAGTCCGACATCCGCGATTACTTTAAGTTCAAGTAAAACTTCAAGTTCAATGGCTTCCTGCCCAGGCTGTGCATATTTTGGAGCCTGCATGGTGGCTGTTGCAAAATTCTGGTTGCCAAGTCCGCCTTTTCCGCCTTTAAGGACGACTTTTCTTTTGTTTTCACCGGACATATCGGCGATGATTTTTCCTGATGCGGCGTCTTTTACCAGCGTTCCTTCCGGCACTTTCAAAATCAGGCTGTCGCCGTTTTTGCCGTGACAGTTACGCTTGCTGCCGTCTTCTCCCGGCTGTGCAGCAAATTTGCGGCGGTGGCGGTAATCTGTTAAGGTATTTAATCCTTCATCCACAACAAAGATGACATCACCGCCCTTGCCGCCGTCACCGCCGTCAGGACCTCCGTTTGGAACATATTTTTCACGCCGGAAGGATACATGTCCGTCTCCTCCCCTGCCGGATTTTATTATTATTTTTGCTCGGTCTGCAAACATGCTTCACCTCAAAATCACGTTTTTTCTCTGCACAAGTCTGCGCATAAAAACCCCGGCTTTGCAGTCGGGGTTTCTTACTACTGGTTCTCTACCGGATATACAGAAGCTCTTTTACGGTCTCTGCCCATACGTTCGAATCTTAATACACCATCCACCTTGGCAAATAATGTATCATCTCCGCCGATACCGACATTGATACCTGGATGAATCTTTGTACCGCGCTGTCTGTAAAGAATATTTCCAGCCTTTACAAACTGTCCGTCCGCTCTTTTCGCGCCTAATCTCTTAGACTCGGAATCACGTCCGTTCCTTGTGGAACCTACTCCCTTTTTATGAGCAAAAAACTGAAGGTTCATATTTAACATGGTTTTACACCTCCTTGTAATTAAGAACAAAATTTTCATTCCCGTAAGTATTTTGTATTCCTTCCAAGCCAAGAATCATGGTGTCTGTTAAAAGCTCTGCGTCATGGTCTGCCTTTTTTGTAAAGTACAGGTCAATTCTTGCAGATTCCTCTTCTGTTTCAAGATGAAACGGTGAAGATGTGAATTTCTCAATTGCATTTACAGTATTAATCACAAGCACAGAAACAGCAGCACAGACTATATCCTGTCCACTGTCCGCATAACCGGAATGACCGCTGCAACAGAAACCGCAGATTCCATCATGATTCTTTAAAATCGTTACAGATGTCATAACAATTCCAATCGATTATCCATTAATCTTTTCAATCTTAACCTTGGTATACGGCTGTCTGTGTCCGTTCTTTTTGTGATAACCGGTTTTTCTCTTGAACTTGTAAACGATTACTTTTTTAGCCCTGCCCTCTTCGATGACAGAGGCTTCTACTGTTGCACCGGCTACCGTTGGATTTCCAACCTTAATGTCATCGCCGGATACAGCCAGTACCTGATCAAAAGTAACTTTTTCACCAGCATCAACTCCAAGCTTTTCAATGGTAATGATATCGCCTTCGGATACTTTGTACTGCTTACCACCTGTTGCTATTACTGCGTACATATGGCACCTCCTATTTATCATTACTCGCCAGTTTTGGTGTCTGTCGAATTTCTGCAAAGCAAAAATACGACCTGCGCAAATCGCTCCGCGAAGCGGACTGTCATGCGATTGGCTCTTTAAACTTAAAACCTCACTGTGCGGCATACTGGTATATAGTAGCATATACCGGATTGTCCGTCAATAGTTTTTACAAATTTATGCTAAAATTTCCCGCAGGGATTTATAAATTTTTTTCCGGGTCAGTTCCACCAGTCCGAGCTTCGTAATATCAACAAAGCTGGCAGGAACAGGGTCTTTTTTTAATTCCCGCTTCAGAAGATGGA
>CAYNOE010000219.1:0-5232 GCA_964398745.1 uncultured Lachnobacterium sp. | reverse complement strand
AAAATCCAACGCTTTCCAAACAGGCGCAGGAAGCAAATTCCAATCTGACAGCAGGGATTGGAACGTTGAAAAGTTCTGTAGCAACATTACAGAAAAAAGACACCTATACTGCAGAAGAAGGCAAAACAGCGTCCGATAAGGTAGTTTCTGCACTGAAAAATTATGTTTCAAGCTATAATGACGTGGTGAGTGCAGCTAAAAAATCCACGCTGTCCAATAAGACTTCACTGATTGCAAGCGCAATGAAAAGCACCTCCGCAAATAAGGATAAGCTTGCGGAAATTGGTATCACGATTAATGCAAACGGCACGCTTCAGTTTAATGAAGGAAAAGCAAAAAGCGCAGATATTTCAAAAGTACAGGATCTGTTTTCATCAGATAATCTCCTGAGTTATGGCTCTACGGTTGCTTCCCGGCTCCAGTTTGCCGGCGGTACTTCTTCCAGCACTGCAGCCAGTACGAAAAAAGATGATTCCAGTTCCTCTTCTGCTTCTGTTTCTTATGCAGCTTCCTTAAAGACAGACAGCGAGGCTCTTGCATCAGATCAGTTGTATGAAAAGATAAAGGGCGCAGATGGCAAAGAAGGATATAATTTTGACAAAATTCTTGGCACGGTAAAGAGTTTTGCAAGCAATTACAACAATATGTTTGAAGCAGCCAAATCCAGCAGCAATGCCGGTGTAGTGAAAAATTTATCCTATATCCAGAATAAAACAGAGAAAAACAAAGATGCTCTGAAGCAGTTTGGAATCACTGTGGATAAAAATAACAAAATGAAGGTTGATGAAGACACCTTGAAAAAGTCCGATATGCCTGCATTACAGAAGTTTTTCAAAAATTATGGACCATCAATCAATACATATGCTTCACTCGTAGACCATTATTCAAAGTCCAATGCAAATAATGCCAACGGGTATACGGCTGCAGGGACATACAATATACCGGGAGTTTCCCAGTTTTCTGATTTCATGTAGTCCGTACTAAAAGCGGCAACACGTACTTAAACGAAAAGCCACGATACATTTCATGCAATTTGATGAATGTATCGCGGCTTTTTCTGTTACCCCCTTTTTACCACCGGGAGCACAACACGGAAAATATTCATCCCGCCGGCGCTTTCCACACGAATTTTGCCGTGATGTTTTTCCACAATGCTTTGGGCAATGGAAAGTCCCAGTCCCAGATGTTCTGATGTGCTTTCTCTTGCTTCATCCTGGCGGTAAAAACGCTCAAACATTTTTTCTTTAAGTTCCTCCGAAATTGGATCTCCGGTGTTTGCCACAATAAGATAAAATTTACGGGAATGGATTTTTGCACTGATTTCTATGCTTCCTCCCTCGGAGGTATAGCTGATGGCGTTATCCAGAAGTATGGACATTACACTCTGAATCTGCTCCTCATCTCCAGTAAAACGCATTCCCTCCTCCACCTGTATATCCATCTTAATTTTCTTCTCATATGCCACGCTTTCCATCGGATAAATCACATTTAAAAGTGCTTCATCAAGCTGGAATTTCTGAATATTCTGCTGTGGATAATGTGCATCCAGGCGCGCCAGTGTCAGCATGGAATTGACAAGGGAAACCATCCGCTCCGTTTCCATTCCGATATACTGTAAATGCTTGTTCTCCCCGATTTCATCTGATAATAATTCAATATTTGTCCGGATTACGGTCAGCGGGGTTTTTAATTCATGACTCGCATTGGACATAAATTTTTTCTCGGACTGAATGGACTCTTCCACCGGGCGCACCAGCCAGCCGGAAAGATATTTTATTGCTATAATTAACAAAAACATACCTGCCCCTGCAACAAACAGACTCACTGCCGCCAGCTTCATTTCTGCCCTGACTGCCGGTTTTGTACTGATTAAAACCAGGCATCTTCCATATCGCTTTTTAAATTTACTGATATAGGTAATTTTTGAAAACCCGTCATCCAGTTTCCAGTTGTTCTCCCTTTGCCGCGCAATATATTCCATCAGGCGCTCTTCCGGTATGCTGGGAAAATGGTTCGCCATTACAGACACCGTACCGTCTTTTTTTAACTGAACTACACAGTATTCAAGACAATCAAAGTCAAATGCTTCGTCCTCTCCCCCGCTTCTTAAAAAATTATTCCATCCATTCTCCCTGATTTCCGAACGTACACCGGAACGAAGTTCCCGAAGCTGTCCCTTATAATTACTCCAGTTAAACAATACAATAATCAGAACCCAGACTGCCCCAAGCAGGCTTGCAAATATAATACTTATTTTTTTCCGTAATGTTTTTATCATTTAATAACCTCTAAAATATAGCCGATTCCACGAACAGCGCGGATTTGTACGTCCACATGCAGGTTCTTGAATTTTTTCCTAAGGAAGGAAACATAAACTTCCACATTGTTATATTCCGCGTTTGATTCATAGCCCCATATTTTTGTCGCAATCTGCTCTTTTTCCAGCACCTGGTTCTGGTTTAAAAGAAAAAATTCCAGAAGCTGCATTTCCTTTCCTGCAATCTGCATTTTCTTTCCATTCTCACAGTTTACCAGCTCGCAGGCAGCCGTATTCAGCTCCAGATTTCCTGCCTTAAGCGATACGATTTCCTGCCCGGCGCGCCTTCTTACAATTGCCTGTATCCGCATCAGAAGTTCTTTCATTTCAAACGGCTTTGTCACATAATCATCCGCGCCAAGCGTAAATCCGTCTACTTTATCCTCAAGCTCCGTTTTCGCAGATAAAATCAGCACCGGCACCTCATGTCCCTCCCTGCGGATGGCAGACAGCACCTCATAGCCATTCATCTTTGGAAGCATCAGATCCAAAATCACAATATCATAAATCCCGCTAACCGCATTCTCAAATCCGGTCTGTCCATTGTCCGCAAGATCAACCGTGTATCCTTCCTTCATCAGTGCATCCTTAAGCGTGTCCGCCAGCCGCACGGAATCCTCCACTACCAAAATTCTCACAGCTATTTCCCCATTTCTGAATGTTATGAAATCCATTATATACAAAAAATTTCATATTTCAATCTTTTTTCAAGAATTCTTTTTTATCATAGCTTTCAGAAAAAGCAATGGGAGTACATCAATGGATCATTTAGACAAGCTGGAAGCTGAAGCTATTTATATCATGCGCGAAGTCGCTGCAGAATGTGAAAAACCGGTGATGCTCTATTCCGTCGGAAAAGATTCTTCCGTCATGCTGCATCTTGCCCTGAAAGCTTTTTATCCTGAAAAACCTCCTTTTCCATTTTTACATGTGAACACCACATGGAAATTCAGGGAAATGATTTCTTTCCGGGATAAGACAGCCGCAAAATACGGAATTGAGATGATTGAATATATCAATAAGGACGGACTAAAACAGGGCATCAACCCATTTGACCATGGCTCTGCCTACACGGACATCATGAAAACGCAGGCATTAAAGCAGGCACTGGACAAATACGGATTCACTGCGGCATTCGGCGGCGGACGGCGTGATGAGGAAAAAAGCCGGGCAAAAGAGCGTATATTTTCCTTCCGGAATCCAAACCATGCGTGGGATCCGAAACACCAGCGCCCGGAAATGTGGAAGCTTTATAACACCGAAATCAATAAAGGGGAAAGCATCCGGGTATTTCCAATTTCCAACTGGACGGAAAGCGATATCTGGCAGTACATCAAACGAGAAAATATTGAAATCGTGCCACTCTACTTTGCCGCCGAACGTCCGGTTGTGGAAAGAAACGGAAACCTGATTCTGGTAGATGATGAACGAATGCGTCTGCTTCCCGGTGAAAAACCGGTAATGAAAAAAGTCCGTTTCCGCACGCTCGGCTGTTATCCGCTTTCCGGCGGAATCGAATCGGATGCCAGTACAATTGATGCCGTAATTGAAGAAACCTTAAGCGCGGTATCATCCGAACGCACCAGCCGGATGATTGACAGCGACGGCGGAACGGCAAGCATGGAGAAGCGTAAAAGAGAGGGGTATTTTTAAATGCATACACTGTTAAAATTTATTACCTGCGGAAGTGTAGACGACGGAAAATCCACCCTGATCGGGCATATGCTTTATGATGCCAAACTTCTTTTTGCAGACCAGAAAGAGGCGCTAAAGCTGGATTCAAAGCTTGGTTCGGCAGACGGCGAAATTGATTACAGCCTGCTTTTGGACGGGCTTACTGCAGAACGGGAACAGGGAATTACCATTGATGTTGCTTACCGCTATTTCACAACAGACGCACGTTCCTTTATTGTCGCTGATACACCGGGACATGAGGAATACACAAGGAATATGGCAGTCGGCGCATCTTTTGCCGACCTTGCCGTAATTCTGGCAGATGCCAGCAAGGGCGTGCTGACACAGACACGCAGACATACAAGAATCTGCGCTCTTATGGGTATCCGGCACTTTGTATTTGCAGTAAATAAAATGGACCTGGTGGATTTTTCCCATGAACGTTTTAAAAAGCTGCAAAAAGAAATCCGGATTCTGATGGCTGAGTTTCCTTATGATTCTGTAGAACTGATTCCGGTATCCGCCACGTTCGGGGACAATATTACCAGATGCTCCAGCCATATGCCGTGGTATCATGGTATGCCGCTTCTGGCATATCTGGAAAACATTGATACCGGAACCCAGAATGCAGGAACCGGCTTTGCCATGCCAGTGCAGCGTGTCTGTCGCCCTGACCAGAACTTCCGGGGCTTTCAGGGACAAATTGAAAGCGGGTCCATTTCAGTGGGGGATACTGTTACCGTTCTTCCAAGCAAGGAATCCGCAAACGTGCGGTCGATCCTGCAGGGCAGTCTTTCTGTCAAAACTTCATCAGAGGGACATGCCGTTACGCTTCAGCTTGACCGTGAAATTGATGTTTCCCGCGGCTGTGTTCTTACAAAAGACAGCCAGCTTTTTGTCAACCAGCTATTAACCGTTTCATTACTCTGGATGGATAATTCAAGGCTTGCTGCCGGGAAGAGTTATTTCATCAAAACTGGCACGCAGAAAGTTTCCTGCACGGTGCTTCGGATTCACTATAAAACAGACGTGGTATCCGGGCAGGAAGTGCCTGCCAGCGTTATTTATACAAACGAAATCGCCTGCTGTGATATTATGGCAGGAACGGATCTTGTCTTTGATACTTTTGAACAGAATAAAGCCCTGGGATCTTTTATTTTAATTGACCGCGTAACCCATATGACCTCGGCATGCGGAACCATTACACGTTCCCTGCGGCAGGACAGCCACCTTACATGGCA
>CAYNOE010000218.1:0-5359 GCA_964398745.1 uncultured Lachnobacterium sp. | reverse complement strand
TGTAAAACTTTCCGAGGCACAGACGAGAGAACTGATTGATGAGCAGCTTCGCAAAGTTGGCTGGGATGCGGATACGGATAAAATTCGTTATTCTAAAGGGGTTCGTCCTGCCAAAGGCAGGAATCTTGCCATTGCAGAGTGGCCGACAGATTCCAGGACAGGTGGTAGCGGGTATGTTGATTATGCACTCTTTATTGGCGAAAAAATGGTTGGAATTATTGAGGCGAAGAAAAAACATACGAATATATCTTCTGTATTGGATGGTCAGTGCAAAGAGTATGCGAGAATGATTAAGGCGGAGCACCAAAAATATGTGCTGAAACAGTATGGTGAGTATAAAGTTCCGTTTCTTTTTGCGACAAACGGAAGGGATTACATAAAACAATATGAAGAAATGTCCAGTATTTGGTTTTTAGATATCAGGCAGCAGTTTAATACATCAAAAGCTTTGGCAGGATGGCCAAGCCCCCAGGGGATGGAACAGGATTTGGAAAGGGACATTGCAGAAGCGGATAGAAAACTTGCGGCTACAGGGTATGAACTGTTAGAGGATTCTAATGGGTTGGGACTGCGTTACTATCAGGTAGAAGCAGTCAAGGCAGCCGAGAAGGCCATTGCAGAACACAAAAATACGGTGTTGCTTGCTATGGCAACGGGAACGGGAAAGACAAGAACGGTTCTCGGTATGATATATCGCTTTTTGTCTGCGAGACGTTTTAAAAGAATCTTATATCTGGTTGACAGAACAGCACTGGGAGAGCAGACAATGGATACATTCAAAGAGGTAAAACTGGAAGATTTAAAAACGCTGAATCAATTATATGATATCAAAGACCTTGGCGAAAAAGAATTTGAAAAAGATACCCGTGTTCATATTGCAACGGTTCAGAGTCTGGTGAAACGCATTCTTTACAATGAAACGGATGTCAGCATAGGAGTGTCAGACTATGATTGCATTATCGTGGATGAGGCACACAGAGGATATATTCTGGATAAGGAAATGGGCGAAGACGAGGTGCTTTATCGGAATCAGGATGACTTTCGCAGCAAATACCGGGCAGTCATTGATTATTTTGATGCGGTTAAAATTGCGCTTACTGCTACCCCGGCCCTTCATACAACAGAGATTTTTGGAAAGCCGGTATATTCCTATGATTACCGGACAGCCGTAGTGGACGGCTATCTGGTAGACCATGATGCACCCCATATTATCAGGACGAAGCTTAGCGAGGAAGGGATTGTATTTGAGGCAGGAAGCACTGCACCTATCTATGATCCTGTGACCAATACGGTTACCAATAGTGATGAACTGGAAGACGATTTGAAGTTTGAGATAGAGGATTTTAACAGGAAGGTTGTCACAAAAAGTTTTAATGAAACCGTTCTAGCTGAGATTGCGGGGGACATTGATCCAAACGAAAAAGGAAAAACCCTTATTTTTGCTGTTGATGATGCCCATGCGGATATGGTTACAAAGATTTTGAAGGATTATTATTCTGAACAGGGAATCAGCGAAGAAGCTGTTATGAAGATTACCGGTTCCATAGAAAATGGAAATCCGGTCAAAATTAAGGAAGCTATCCGGCGGTTTAAGAATGAGACATTTCCGAATATTGTTGTAACCGTTGATTTATTGACCACAGGTATTGACGTGGAGGAAATCGTCAATCTGGTATTCCTGCGAAGAATCCGTTCCCGTATTCTTTTTGAGCAGATGCTTGGGCGTGCCACCAGACTATGCCCGGGGATTGGGAAAACACATTTTGAGATTTACGATGCAGTAGGGGTGTATCATGCATTAGAACCCGTATCTACCATGAAACCAGTTGTGGTAAATCCGGGAGAAACCTTTGAGGATTTAATTGATGGAATAGACAATCTGGAGAGTGACAGAGCAAGAAAAAATCAGATAGATATCATTATAGCGAAAATATTAAGAAACAAAAACAAGATGACAGAGGAATACAGGGAGCAATTCAAATCTTTGTCAGGAGGGGAATCACCAGAAAGTTTTACAGATGCACTTCGCAATATGCCGATTGACCAGGCAGTGGAGACGGTGAAAAAGAGTCGTGATGCATTTGCTTATGTGCTGGGGATTCCTCAGGAAAGACCGAAATTTATCAGCGATGCAAAAGATGAGATTATCAGCCATGAAAGGGGTTATGGCGATGCCACAAGACCGGAAGATTATCTGAGGGAGTTTCATGCTTTTATTGACAGCAATATCAATGAGATTGCAGCGCTTAATATCGTGGCTACCAGACCAAAAGAATTGACCAGACAGTCATTAAGGGAACTGAAATTGATTCTTGACCGGAATCATTTTAGTGAGACAATGCTTCAGACAGCATGGAAGCAGATGACAAATGAAGATATTGCCGCAGATATTATCAGTTTTATCCGTCAGAAAAGCATTGGCGATGTTTTAGTCAGCAAGGAGGAACGGATTCATTCTGCGATTGTTAAGACCAAGGCGGCGCACCCGGAGTTAAGCAAGGTACAGCTTAATTGGCTGGAGCGGATAGAAGCTTATCTGTTAAAAGAAGTTATACTGAATAAGGAATCTTTTGAAGCACCGCAGTTTAAAATTAAAGGCGGTTATACAGCGGTTGATAAAGCATTTGGAAATAAACTGGATGCAATTATTGATGAAATTAACAGCTATATGTATACTGCATAAGGAAGGAAAACGATTATGTCAAACGCGGAAATTGTATCAAAATTATGGAATCTTTGTAATGTGCTTCGTGATGATGGAATTACTTATCACCAGTATGTGACGGAACTGACTTATATTTTGTTTTTGAAAATGGCAAAGGAGACGGGAACGGAAAAGAATATCCCGGAAGATTACCGCTGGGATATATTAAAAACAAAAGAGGGTATGGAACTTAAAAGGTTTTATGAAGAACTGCTTCGGGAGCTTGGGGAAAACTGCAGCGGACGCGTGCAGGAGATTTATCAGGGGGCAAGGAGCAATATTGAGGAACCGGCAAATTTAAAGAAAATCATTACAAATATTGATGAATTGGACTGGTATTCGGCAAAAGAGGAAGGGCTGGGGAATCTGTATGAGGGCTTATTGGAGAAAAATGCAAATGAAAAGAAGTCTGGGGCAGGGCAGTATTTTACACCGAGGGTGCTCATAGATGTTATGACAGAGCTGATTGCACCACAGCCGGGGGAGAGATGCAACGATCCGGCGTGCGGCACGTTTGGCTTTATGATTGCGGCTGACCGTTATGTAAAGGAGCATACCAATGACTGGATGGATTTAACGGAGGAAGAAGCAGCATTTGAGCAGAAAGAAGCATTTACAGGGGCGGAACTGGTACATGAAACACATCGACTGGCACTGATGAATGCAATGCTTCACGACATAGAAGGAAAAATTTATTTATGCGATACATTATCTAATCAGGGTAAAGTAATGCATGGATTTGACGTGGTGCTTACCAATCCGCCATTTGGAACCAAGAAAGGCGGCGAGCGTGCCAATCGGGATGATTTTACTTATCAGACAAGTAATAAGCAGCTTAATTTCCTGCAACATATTTACCGCTCCTTAAAAGCAGACGGCAAAGCAAGGGCAGCGGTTGTACTGCCTGACAATGTATTGTTTGCAGATGGTGAGGGCGAGCGAATCCGGGCAGACCTTATGGATAAGTGCAATCTTCACACAATACTTCGCCTGCCGACGGGTATTTTTTATGCCCAGGGAGTGAAAACGAATGTGCTCTTCTTTACAAGAGGGACAGCCGAGCAAAATAATACAGAGGAAGTATGGTTTTATGACCTTAGAACGAATATGCCATCTTTTGGAAAGACGAATCCGCTGAAATATGACCATTTCAAAGATTTTATAACGGCATATACCGCAGAAGACCGCCATGCCATAGAGGATGAAAGATGGAATGTTTTTACCAGAGAGGAATTGGGTAATACCTTGGATAAAGGCCTGATTCGGGATGACTCCGTGCTGGATTATGAGGATTTACCGGACCCGATTGAAAGCGGGGAGGAGTGTATCGCCCAATTAGAGGAAGCAGTGGATTTGTTAAAGAGTGTGGTAAAGGAGCTTAGGTCTCTGGAAAGTGCAGAGGTGTAGCATGGCAAGAGGAAAGAAGAAAGAGGAGCTGACGTTAGAGGAAAAACTGGAGCGGGCGTTGGTGCCGGTGGAAGAGCAGCCGTATGAGGTGCCGGAGAATTGGTGCTGGACTTATCTGAAAGATGTCGCTCAATGGGGTTCTGGTGGAACTCCATCCAGAAAAAATCCTGCATTTTATGAGGGAAATATTCTATGGGTAAAAACCGGTGAATTGCAAGAAGATTATATTTATGATACAGAAGAAAAAATTAGTAAAGAGGCAATTCAAAAATCTAGTGCAAAAATTTTCCCTGTTGGCACTGTATTAATTGCTATGTATGGTGCGACAATTGGAAAAACGGCAATATTGGGCGTAAAAGCGGCAACAAATCAAGCTTGTGCTTGTGCTGTCTGCAATGATTCTTTGTATAATAAGTATTTGTTTTATTATCTGCGTTTTCAAAAGGATAGTTTTATCAAACAAGGAAAAGGTGGAGCTCAACCTAATATATCTCAGGATATTATAAAGAAAAATTATATTCCGCTTCCACCCAAAGTGGAACAGCAGCGTATTGTGGAACAGATAGAGAGTTTGTTTGCTAAATTGGATGAAGCAAAAGAGAAAGTGCAGGAAGTGATTGCTCAGCATGGATTAAGAATTACCGCTATACTACATAAGGCGTTTTTAGGCGATTTGTCTTTTGAATGGCGAACGATGCATGGAATGATGAAAAAGAATTGGGAAGTAAAAAGAATAAAAGATGTATGTAAGCCAAGAACTGGATATGCATTTGATAGTAAAAAATTTCAGAATCATGGCTGTCAAATAGTTCGTATGGGAAATCTTTATGGCGGAGTTTTAGATTTATCTCGTTCTCCGGTATTTATTAGTGAAGATGAACTAGATGAAAAAATGATAGAAAGGGCAAAGATAAAACATGGCGATATATTGATTACACTGACTGGAACAAAATATAAAAGAGATTATGGGTATGCGGTATGTATTGAAAATCCGGAGAACTTATATGTTAATCAGCGGATTTTGTGTTTAACACCAAATGAAAATATTAATCGAGATTATCTTTTATATTATTTACAATCCAATGCTTTCAGGGATATATTCTTTAGTAATGAAACTGGGGGTGTTAATCAAGGAAACGTGAGCTCTAAGTTTGTTGAGAATATTGAAATACAGATTCCATCAATAGAGGAACAGAGGGTGATTGTTACGGAGTTAAATAATATGCTGTTGAAAGAAGCGCAAACAGC
>CAYNOE010000217.1:0-5381 GCA_964398745.1 uncultured Lachnobacterium sp. | reverse complement strand
CCCTTATCTTTTGCCAGCTTGACAACATCACGTTCCTGCTCATGGATTTTGCCATCCAGTGCCTTATACTGGCTTTTATCCTTTACGGTTTCCAGTGTGTCCTCGGCAATTACTTTTCTTCCGTCAAAGAGAAGTACATTAACAATGTCTGCAAATACATCATTGTAATCGGCAAGAATCTTCTCCGCTATATCATTCTGTCCCATTCAAATTCTCCTTTTCTTATTGTATCACATTGCTTATACCGCAACAACAAGATATTTGCTAACGATGGCTGGGAAAATCCGGTAAAAGACATAAACGAAATTTTGGAAAGCTAAACCCTGCTTTCCGCACATACATACTACCACCCCTTGAAAAACCAGTTTTTCCTTTGCCGCACCCATCCTATATGGCTATGACATCAATTCTTTTCTTGTGTCAGGCAACTATATTTACCCCCTCTGTTGAAATGTTTCTATAATACGGCAGTTCCTCCTGATATCGTTCGAACTCTTCATAAGGAATTACTGCCGGAGATAAAACCACATCATAATCTAATCCCAAATCATAGGTTTGGTTCCATACAATTTTTAATTGTTCTTGTAGTTTTTCCCGGTTTCCACGGACCAGCGCAACAATATCAACATCTGAATCCTCTGAAAAGTCCCCCCGTGCATACGATCCGTACAATATTACCCTCACCAGCGCCTCCCCGTAAACAGACTTATATACTTCACTGACCTTTTTTAACAGAATATTTAATTCGCTCCTTGTGCACATACATAAGCCTCCCCCCTGCAATAAAACAAGTCCTTCTTTGTACCAGTTGTTTCCTTTATTATATCCCATTCCCCCGAATTTGTACACTTCTTTTACATTCAGACTAACGCTGGCTGGGAAAATCCACCACCTGCTTTTGCCGTCCGTCAGAACCAATGAACTTTTTCCTTTTTGCAATATAATACTGCATCGTGGTACTTTCCAAATCCCCAATATAGGCTGCTATGTCAGCTACCCTTGCCCCGTTCTCATACATCCGCGTTGCAAATGTTCTGCGGAAAATATGTAATCCTCCGGTATATCCGGAAAGCCCCGCATTTTTGAAAATCGTGGCTGCACGGTGCTCAAGGTTTGTTGCAGTCTGCGGATTGCCAGTTCGGGTTGTGACAACCAGCGCATCCTCCCGTACATCCGAGGCTTCTTTATGAATCAACCGAAGCGTGCAAAGTGCCTCGTCTGACAGCCTGATTATTCTTGCCTTTTCATTTTTAGTGCTGCCCACATCCCTGACATACTTTTTCCCTTCATCCTGTTTCCGGTTTTTTACCATACTGCTGCTCTTGTCAATAGTCAGCAGTCCGCTTTCCCATTGAATATCTTTCCATTTCAGGGCAATGAGTTCCCCACATCTGAGCGCAGTCTGGTCAAGAAATACCAGTACCGGTCCGGCAGCATATTTATACCGTCCCGTGTTATCCTTTGCCAGAGCCTCCTGAATAAAGTTCTGTTCTTCCTCCGGGGACAAAACAATTACATCTGCTTCATTTGCACTTTTCTGTTTCAGCTTCTGAATCCGTTTCTGCAGGGAATTCTTTACCGTAAGCACCGGATTTGATGCAAGTTCTTCCCTTGATACGGCCCAGTTGTAGGCAGCATTCAGGACATCCAGTACCTTTTCAATTGAAGATGCAGACAGTTTCCCCTCCCGTATCAGTCCGTTCACATGTTCGTCAATCTCTCTGGCAGTAATGCAGCCAACCTGCATTTTCCCGACCGGATATCCTCCAATATGACAGTCAATGGTACATTCCCGTCTGTCTATGCTTTTAGGTTTCAATTCGTCCTGCGTAATCTGGTATTCCAAATGGTATCTACATAACTCCTCTACAGTCATCCCCTGCGTAATGCTTTCACTATGGGAAATACGCTGCCAGTGCTCTTCCTTCTCTTTCATCTGCCGTATGCAGGCAGCCTTACTGGACGCTGTGACTGTCAGTACCTTACGCCTGCCATTCATTTTATATCCTACCGTTTTCCGGTGCGTCACACTGCCATCTGCGTTTACCTTAAAACTGCCTGCACCCTTGGCGTTCCTTTTTTTCTCCATATTTATTCCTCCCAGTTTGAACATCCGCTCATGCAAAATTTGCTTCGGCAAATGAGCGGACGCTGCATGTCAAATTTTCATAGAAAACTTGACACAACCTTTTCCATACTGTCAGCCAGATTATAGCTCACTCCAACGCAATCCTCCGCATTCAGTATAATTTCTGCCTTATCATACCTTTCCTTTACCTTTTTAATGGCTTCCTCTGACGTATCTGCCTTTTCTGGTACAATTTTTGATAATGTCTCCTGTATTTCCACCAGAAAATCCACCTCTGGCTGTAAACAGTTTTCTCTTTTTTTCATCTGACTGCTCCTCCCTCATATATTTTGAAAAAGGAAAGGAGATTGCCCCTGCTCTCCCCTTTCCCATGCAACACTGGATTACAGCAAAAACTCCTTGTATTGGTACGAACGAAGCCACGAATCCAGTGCCTCCTGCGTCACATAGTAGCGCCCTCCAATTTTGATTGATGGAAATGCCTTTGCGTGCATCAGGGCATAAGCCGTATCCCGCCCGATTTTCAGAATTTCCTGCAAGTCTTTGACAGTCAACATTGTTTTCTCCTTTCTGCTATCTACAATTGACAACTAAAAATCCTTATAAATCAATCCAGTTCCAGAAGTTTATCCTTTAATGCATCCAGCCGGAACGCAACCAGCCTACAAGACTTCCCGCCTGATTTTGCACTCAGGGTAAACGCATTTTTAGTGCCTCCGTTTTTGTATGTCTTAATGATGCCCTTGTCAGCCAGAACCGGAAATACTTCCTGATTGCAGATAAAATACTGCTGTCTGCCTTGTTCACAAAGCTGTTGTTTAACTGCAGACTCCAAATTTTTTGTCCTAACTAACAACAATCCCCCCGTCCCCCTGTAACCAAGGAAATCATCATCTGAAAACGTCCGTTTATCCGGTGCAATAAGATGGGCAGCTTCAAACTTCTGAAGTACAGCATTCAATACCTCCAGATAATGTGCAAACGGATCCTTTTCATTTGCCAAATCTGCAGAATACTGACAAGCATTTTTGATACCCCTCTCGAAAATATAAGAGAAAGATGAGATTTCCAGTTCACCCGCACCATTAACCAGAAGGTATTCAGCCAAAATTTTCAGAATGCACATTAGTGTTGCGTAATGCACGGCAATCCGTCCTTCCTTCCACTGCTGCAGCCCTGCGTCGCGAAATTCAGAAAATCCATCTTTGATTTTGCAGACCAATGAATCAAAGTGCCCTTCCAGGAATCTGATGAATTCATTTATAAATGTGGTCCACATTTTCGTATCCCGCTGAAATCTTGTCAGTTCGGACAAATTAATAGATGAATCCTTTAGTTCCACTGTCAACAATCTAAGTAAAGATGACTTTGCCCGTCCATGAATTTCACCAGTCACGACTGCTCCACCCTGAACTCTCGCTGTTACAACCGCCTGATGGTTTGAATTCAGAACTTGCCGGTCCGAACCATCCCCGAACAAACGCACGATTTTTTCAAGCTTGGAATACATTTCCTTTTCATTTGAATTGCCCGTATTTGGACAGAAATCATCTAACACCAATGTCCCATCCCTACTGGCAATGACAAAATCATCCAATGCGCCCAGTGTAGACTGGAAACTATGCAACGGCTCATCAATTTCGTCATCAAAAATCCGGTACAACACCTTTGCAAGGGAGGTTTTCCGGCAGCCTGTTGGTCCGCAGAGAAATAAAACAGTCTGGGGTATAACACCCGCTTCTACAAACAGCCGGTATGTCAGCCCATAGAGAGCATACAAAAGCAGCGGACCTGCAACCAACTGGTCATTGAAGATACGAACAGCCTGCATAAATACAGTCGGCGCACAGTATTGGTCCGATATGCTGATTCTGCGCCTTGTCTGAACCACATAGGAATCGACTCCTGCGTGTCCATCAGACAAATAAATCATGTGGTTATCAATCTTCTGCCAGCCTGAATCACACAAAACCCGCTCTGTTTTTGCAGAAGCCGCCAACGTACGGATAAAATTCAGCAGTGAATTTCTAACCCGCATTCCACTGGCAAAATTGACCCCCCGCGCATTCTGAAGTTTACTTAAAAACTCTGTGGCAGCCTGATTGCTGTTCAGTTCCCACGTATGCATGCGGCCTCCGGAATGCACCGTGATATGCCAATAGGAATCCACCATTTTCCCCTCAAAATCATAGATTTCGCTAATCCGGTCAACAGTGATATCCGCCGAAACCAGTTTAAATGCCTGTGCCTCCCCGTTCTCCAAAGAATACAGCCAGCCATCCTGATATGCAAACGCTTTTGCTCCACAAACACGAACCATTCCTGGCGATTCAAGATGAGGAAGCCGTGTCTCTTGAGGCTGAAGCGGTTTGCGCTGAAAAATTTCTGTTGCCCCATGGTGAGCCTCCGGATTGATATAAGTAACCCTCCCTTCATCACGAACACGTTCAAAACGCTGCACCGTGTCACGGTCCCCAGGAGCAATTCGTTCCCAAAACAGAGCCGATTGGTCAAGCTGCCCATCCCTCTTATGGTCTGCGATAAAAATTCCCTCCTCACAATTGTGAGCCAGAAGCTGATGGGATCCGTCCAGAAGCTCCATGGTTTTTCCCTGCTCTCCCGTAAATTCCACTGCTGGCTGCAATGAGCCCTGCACTCCTGAATCTGCAATTTGTCCAGAAGAGGTAAAACTCACGCATGGCTTTAATTCCTTTTCCTGTTCTGTTCCCATTTCTAAAATCCTTTCTTCGGGTACCCAAAATGTTTTTTCCTAGGTGCTTTTACCATAACACGCTTTCGCTCCAAAAGCACGAACTATAGGTGGTTCGCTTTTTCAGCCCATGAAAAAAGCCATATACCCAGTAGGTACATGGCTCTTACAGATATATAATTTTTGTCTCTATATTAGGATTTCCTCTCTTCATGGGCAAATCTGGAAAGGGACAAAAATAAATTTATTAAATCCTGTGCTTCTTTTTCTTCTAATAGTGTGGTCACAAGAAACAATCTTTCAATAATCCCATGATGACCTGATTGCAAAAGAAATCTAAGCAATTCCTGCACTTCAGGTTGAATCTTAGGAAACTGGGCTGCGAATCTTTTTTTCTCTTTTTTATTTTTTGGTGCAATTCTAATATCCAAAGGATCTTTCGTTTCGCACAAAAGATACGGTACTGAACAACCAAACGTTTTTGCATATGCCAGCAAATCCTCTGCCTTTATACTTTTAGGCTCATTCTTACTTGTAATCTTTTTTATTTTGCTTAAAGATATTCCATAGGGTTCAGCAATC
>CAYNOE010000216.1:0-5391 GCA_964398745.1 uncultured Lachnobacterium sp. | reverse complement strand
ACTTCTTTTCTCGGATCACTGTTTTGCACAATCAGATAACAGGCATATCTTGATAATTCATAATCTTTTATCGGCTTGTTCGTTGCGCCTGCATCTACGATTTTGCTGACCTCAGCAAAATCGTCAAACACATTATGTCCACTGTTCTCACAGGCAATCATAGCTCTTTCAATGACCTTATTAAAATTTCTCCACTGTATATATTCCAATACATCCGCCAGCTCTCTCGCGCTCCAAAACTCTGAACCATCTTCTCTGATATGCTTAATACCCTCAAATTTTTTATATTCCTTTGCTTTCAATTCTGTCATATACCCAACATCTCCAATAGTTTATGACAAAGCACTTTTAATCCCGGGATTCGATTAGTAAAAGCTGCCCTGAATCAAGGCTGATGGAAGCCTCGTCCTCTACAATCTCATTACTGATTCCGAGGGAATTGAATCCGCCCATGGTGTAGTTTTCAAGCGGGTATTTCAGTCCCTTTAAAGTCACGCCTGTTACCTCACCTGAAAACGGCAGCAGGGAAATATATTTTCCGTACTGCTCTTTCTTTTTAAGCACAACCGGCCTGTTAATCATACGGATTCTGTTATGCTCGTCAATAATGGTAATCGGAACGTTATGCTCCAGCCCGATACCAAGCAGAGTAATATTTCCGATTACATGGTCAAGCCTGGTTCCTGTTCCCCCGACAATCGTGATATCATCCGCTCCCCGGCGGACTGCCTCACGGATTGCATGTTCCGTATCCGTATCATCTTTTTCCGACTCCAGAATACAGAAATCAATATGCTGAAAGCCGCGGTAATAATCAATGATATCCGGATCGGCGGAGTCTAAATCCCCTACAATGATGTCCGGAATTATTTCTGCACGGTAAAGAAATTCCGTTCCGGAATCCACAGCAATCACTACCTCATAACCGCCTTTTTTGATGACATTCGTAATAATCTCGTCTGTTGTCATCCCCCCTGTAACAATTAAACATCTCATACTTTTTCCCTTCCTTCCTTGTTTTGTTTCATAATCTTAAGAATACATCTTGTGTTTTCCATGATATCCCCTTTAAAGACCGCAGAACCTGCAACAATAATATTGGCTCCCGCTTCCAGCAGCAAAGATACGTTTCCAATACAGATTCCCCCGTCCACCTCTATTCCGGTGTCCGCACCAAGCTCCGCAATCATTTCCCTTACCTTTCGCACCTTATCCAGCGTGTATGGAATCAGACGCTGTCCTCCAAACCCCGGATTAACAGTCATAACCAGTACGACATCTACCATCGGCAGGATATACCGGATCATCTCTGGCGGTGTGGCAGGATTTAAGGCAACTCCGGCTTTTAAACCCTGCTCCTTTATAGCCCGGATGGTACGGTCGAGATGTTTGCATGCCTCCGTATGCACGGTGATAATATCCGCTCCCGCATTCGCGACAGCCTCTATGTAACGGCCGGGTTCTTCAATCATCAGATGAACATCCAGTATTCGTCTGGTTTCCCTGCGGACAGCCCTGATAATTGGAATCCCGAAACTGATACTCGGCACAAAATTTCCATCCATCACATCAATATGCACATATTCTGCCCCGGCTTCATCCAGAAGCCTCACCTGCTCACCTAGTCTGGCGAAATCCGCCGACAGAATAGAGGGTGATAAAATATTCATGGTATCCTCCCTACGTATAGGTTTTTCTGTTTTTCATTTCTTCATAGAGAATTTTGTAGTTCTCATAACGCACCGGGCTGATTTTTCCTTCCCTCAGAGCGTTTTTTACCCCGCAGCCGGGTTCTTCTATGTGGCTGCATCCTGCAAAACGGCACATGGGCTCATACCGGACAAATTCCGGATAACACATCCCGAGCCTGTCCTTTGTAAAACCCAAAAGATCCATGGAACTAAAGCCCGGGGTATCCATGATATAGGTATTCTCCCCCAGAACAATAAACTGGGAATGCCTTGTCGTATGTCTGCCCCTTGCTGTTTTTTCACTGACTGCGCCTGTTTCCATCTGAACGGAATCCTGCAGACTGTTAATAAGCGATGATTTTCCAACACCGGACGGACCTGCAACTGCCGTTGTCTTTCCATGCAGGAATTCTCTTAAGTATGCTGTATTTTCCCCCGTTTTCACACTGGTAAAACAGATTCTGTATCCTGCCGGTTCATAAATTTCCTTCAGCCTGTCCTGCGCTTTCCTGTCTGCCAGGTCGCATTTATTGAAACAGATCATTGCCGGCACTTTCTGGTACTCCATCATGCAAAGAAAACGGTCCAGAAGATTAAGTACCGGATCCGGCTTTGCTACTGCAAAAACCAGAAGCGCCATATCAATATTGGCAACTGCCGGACGTACCAGTTCCGTCCGGCGTGGAAGGATTTCTTCTATATTGCCGGTCTTTTCCACTTCATCCAGCACTGCTATTGTAACGTCATCCCCCACCAGCGGTTTTATCTTCCGGTTTCTGAAAATACCTTTTGCCTTACATTCATAAATTCCGGTTTCCGCCACATAAACGTAGTAGAAACCGGAAATTCCTTTTACAATCTTTCCCTGCATAAAAGACCTACTGTTTCGTAAAATTCACGTTATACTTCTTCGTCACGGTTGAGGTTTCCGAAAGCCCTTCCTCGTCAATCTTTTCAATGGTCCATACTATGGTAACCGTTCCGGACGAACATGCAATATCCTCCGCGGAAACTGTGAGCGAACCGTCAACATCCGCACTGCCGTTCTTATAAACCGTCCCGTCGCTTCCGGTCAGCGTATATTCCGCGCTGACAGCATATTCAGGCGCATTATAGGTCTTATTAAAGCTGTAGCTTTTTGTTTCCGGTCCAAGGCTTACCGTAATTGTAATGGTCGTACCTGACTGAACCTGCTTTCCTCCCGCAATACTCTGCCTGATTACCTGCCCTGCCGGAACCGTGTCGTTGTATTCTTCTTTTACACTCACAGCCAGTCCTTTGGCCGTCAGCTTACTGCTTGCATTTTCCTTTGTATCTCCCACGACATCCGGCACCTCAACGGACGGCTGTCCCTGGCTGATTACAATGTTCACGGTGCTGTCCCTCGGCGCGCTGCCACCGTTCGGGCTCTGTGAAATCACCTTGCCGGCAGGCACAGTATCATCATATTTGTAGGATTTTCCCACCTTAAAGCCTGCAGCAACCAGCGTATCATATGCATCCTTTTCCGCTTTGCCGACCACACCCGGAACCGGAATAAGTTCACCGTCTTCATTATCATTAAAATCGGCGTTTTCTGTACCTGCAATGATTACTTCGACTGTATCGCCTTTTTCCAGGGAAGTACCTCCCGCCGGGTTCTGCTCTAAGACCGTCCCCTCCGGCTGGTCGGATTTCTGTGTTGCAATCACAAACATAAACAGGCCCTGCCGCTCTAAAATCTCCTCAGCCTCTGTCTG
Organism: uncultured Lachnobacterium sp.; assembly: GCA_964398745.1. Classification (GTDB taxonomy): domain Bacteria; phylum Bacillota; class Clostridia; order Lachnospirales; family Lachnospiraceae; genus Roseburia. The sequence continues at coordinate 1,961 of CAYNOE010000216.1, read as the reverse complement.
TAACTTTCCGCGGACATCCTCTACCACAACGGTTTCCGGTTTTATGCTTTCGGACTCGCTTTCGGTCTGTGTCTGCGTCTGTGATTCCGTATCATCCGGCTTTTTGCCGCCTGCATGAAACAAGTCGAAAAAGCTTCCAAGCAGATATATGATTACAATCAGGATAATGGCTGCAACGACAATCGCCATAATCGTGACTGCCTTATCCATCTTCGGGGTTAAATCCCCGTCGTCTTCCTCTTCTTCCCCTTCCTCATCCTCTTCATAATCAGGCGTTTTCCTGGCCAGGGATTCCTGCGGCAGTTCTTCCCTGTCATCTTTAATCTGCCTCTGCTCATTAATCTGCCTTAATTCATCCTCACTGATGACCTTGGTCTTTCCATTATCCACAAGCGGCGTAATCACAACAAAATCCTCATCCGGATTCTGGAGCGACTTGCGCAGGTCATCCAGCAGTTCTTCAATGGACTGGTAACGGCGGTCCGGATTTTTCTGGGTACATTTTAGGATAATCTTTTCAAGACTAACCGGAAGATCCTCAGCATAAACCCCCGGCGGCGTCATTTCCTCCTGCAGATGCTGGATGGCAACCGCCACAGTGGTATCCCCGTCAAACGGCACATGCCCTGTCACCATTTCGTACATCACAATTCCAAGGGAATAAAGATCGCTTCTGCCATCCACAAATCCGTTCCTTGCCTGCTCCGGTGAAGAATAATGCACAGACCCCATCACATCGGAACTTATGGTATTGGAAGATGCCGCCTTTGCAATTCCAAAGTCGGTCACCTTGACTTTTCCTTCCGTGGAAATAATAATATTCTGCGGTTTGATATCCCGGTGTATAATCTGTTTGGAATGTGCCGCTTCTATTCCGCGCGCCACCTGGATTGCAATGCTGACCGCTTCCTTAAAGGATAACTGCCCCTTTTTTTCAATGTATGTCTTAAGAGTGATTCCCTCTACATATTCCATTACGATATAGTAGAGTCCCTCCTCGCTTCCAACGTCATAAATATTTACGATATTCGGATGCTCCAGTCCCGCTGCCGACTGCGCTTCCGTCCGGAACTTGGATACAAAGCCCCGGTCTTCCGAGAACTCTGTTTTTAGTACCTTAATTGCAACAAACCTGCCAAGAATATGATCCTTTGCCTTATAAACGTCTGACATTCCGCCGGCGCCTATTTTGCTAAGAATTTCATAGCGGTCTGCTAAATGCATACCAACTGTCAACATATTTTCACCTCATCAAGAAAATGGTTCTATAATCATCACTGTTATATTATCCCTGCCGCCATTATTATTTGCCGCCTGCACCAGAAGCTCCACACGCTTCTCAATGGTATCCGCACGCAGCATAATATCACAGATTGCAGAATCCTCCACCATATTGGTAAGCCCGTCTGTACAGATCAGAATCTGGTTTCCGGGCGTCAGATCAATTTCAAAAAAATCCGCTTCCGCATCTGCCGCAGCCCCAATCGCACGGGTAATAATGTTTTTGTCCGGGTGCTCCCTTGCGCTCTTTACATCGACTTCCCCAATCCTTACCATCTCTGCAACAAGGGAATGGTCCCTTGTAATCTGGCGGATTGTCCGGTCAACCAGATAAAGCCTGCTGTCCCCGATGTTTGCCACATAAAGCTTTCCGTCCAGAATAGTCGCAGCAACAAGAGTCGTGCCCATTCCACGCTTCGACTCATCTTCTGCCGCTTCTTTTATCAAAAGCCCGTTTGCAGTTGTAATTGCCTCTTTTAATATCGTTACCGGTTTTATTTCCCGATTTCTGGACACCGACGCAACGACACGCTGCGTTGTATAACGCGATGCATAATCACCTGCCCTGTGCCCGCCCATTCCGTCTGCCACAATATAAAGATTCGGGAGATTTCCAACGGGTTCATCTGATGCAAAGAAATAATCCTGGTTCATTTCCCGCATGATGCCGGTATCCGTCA
>CAYNOE010000215.1:0-5414 GCA_964398745.1 uncultured Lachnobacterium sp. | reverse complement strand
TACGGTCTGCAACACCCCCTTGCCTGTCAGCCGTTCAACATTCTTAGGGGTCATGTCAAGAAATTTTGCAACCGCATTTTTATCATAGAGCTTCAAAAAAATCCTCCCCCCCCTAAAAAATTTCCGGCATTTTGGAAGTCGATTTTTCCCCCGGAGACTAGGCAGATTTTGGGGTCGCGGGGGCCGCAAGCCGTCTGGACGGCGTACAGTACCTTTGACTGCCTGCCCTTATACCATGGTATTCGTCCTCCCTGCCTGTCACTCTTCCAGGTCCTCATGCCCTTCACTGTCTGTGTATGTATCATCTATCTCGCCTGTGTCCGGGTCAACGTCATACACACCGCTTGCCTTTTGCTTCATCAGTGTATAGCGTCTTTCCTCCAGACTTATTCTTCTTTGTTCTAACTCATAAGACTTGATAGAATCCAGAAGCTTTATAATGCGTCCATGTATCTTGTTTAGTTCTGCTTCCAGCTTCATTGCCCTTTCAAAAGCTGATGATTTAATGGTTGTTTCCATAGCCACGTCTAGCGGCGGTTTACTGCTGCCCTCTGCATTTTCCCCCGTGTATGTACCGTATGGGTCACTGTCCTCCTCCTTTTTGGGCGTGCGCATTTCTACAACCCTGTCAACAAACAGCTCCCCCGTGTCGTTGCCGTTAAGCTCTGCTATCCTCTTCTTTAAATCATTTTCCTTCGCTATAAGGGTCTGTAATTCCCTCAGCATATTTTCTGATGTATCAAGCGTGACTGATTCTATCAGCTTCTTTTCCTCTTCTGTCAGTTCGTCAAAATACACCGTGGAATATGCGCCGTGCGTCTGTGCGTTCTTGTTTCGTTTCGGTGCGCCGTGTCCTTTGGCGTTTTGGTTGCCTTTCTGCGCCCCCTGTTTTTTCGGCCTGTTTTTAAGTGCTTCTTTCCACTTGTCCATACATTTCCACTTTGCTATTTTTGCCGAATCAACACCCAATGCCTCCGCTATTTCAGGGTTTTTTGCCATTCCATCAGAAGCCAAAAAAATCTGTTTTGCCCTTTCCCTCTTTTCGTCCTTTTCCCGTGGCATGGTATCCCTCCTTTGTTTGTTTTTCCATTTTCCTTAAACTCCATTACCCCGGAATTGCCGCATTTTTGCAGAATTTCAAAAAACAGCGCGAAAAGGCAGCTGGATTTTACCAATAATCCTGCTGCCCTTTCATTCCTTTTCACGCTACTATCATACCATAAAAAACCGGGCAGAAGTGGGCAATCTTTACTGTAAATTTTCTTTGATAATTTTGCTTCGTGATACAATCCTATTCCCTGCCAATTTTTCACCCAGGACTTTTAAGGCTTCGCACCTTATATTTTTGGCGTGACGCACGCTGTAGCCTATTTCTTCCCCTATCTGGTCCCATTTCTTCCCCTGCAGGTATAATCCGCATATGATCACTTTGTGAAGTGCCGATAAAGAGGAGATTTCCTTGAAAATCTGTGTCCTAAGTTTCTTTAATTCCCCAATCCGGCTTTTTAAGGCTTCTACGCGTTCCCTTGTGTCCTTTTCTGCCAGTTTCATGGCAAGCAAAGCCGTACTATCTCCTAACTTACTGCCGTGTGGCATACCGTCATACGGGGCCGCACCCAGCGGATTATATCCGGCTTCGTACTGCTCTAGCCACTCGCCCGCTACTTTAATATCCAAGTCAATCCACTTGTAAAACTTTAATATTGCTTCCACTTCCGAATTTTTCATAGTATGCAATCCTCCTATTATGGCGGTCTGTATTTTTCCTGCCATTTGATATTTGCTTTTGCCTGTTTTGGCGTTATCTGTTTAATACTGCTGCCGTGCCTAGTCCCCCCATGCCTGCAGGGTTCGCAAATATCTTGTGATACCTCTGTGAACGCTTCTCTTAACGCCTGTGAAACGTCTTGTAAACCATTCACTGACATATCAAAGGATTGCAATATCTGATTTAATAAATCGCACGTTGTTTCTATATTGTCTCCAGTACATGCAGACATGGCAGCTATAACCGCCCTTGTCCTATCCGCTGCCACCTGCCCACCTGCAAATAAAATACCCTCCTTATACTCAAACTGGCCCATAACGCACCACCTAACCCTGTAAATACTGCTGATATTCTTTGGTTTTACCCATAACCCATACAGATAAGGCGTTTGTTATTCTGTTTTCCCATTCAGCCTGACAAAGCGGCTTTCCTTTGTTTGCTTCCAGTTCGGATGCTATAACCGCCCTGACCTCTTTTCCAATAAGTGTATACTGCGTCATTCCGTATTTTTCCTGTATCCACCTTGTAAATTCCATCCCTTTTTCCTGCGGTTCTGGTGCATATTCCTGGTAGTCGCTCATATCCTGCTGTCCCGGCAAAGGCGTGTTTTCCTCTTCCTGTGGTACATCCACCTCCCCGGCTGTTTCCTCTTCTGTTTCTTCCCCCGTTTCCTCTTCCTGTACCTCTTCCGGGGTGTCATCATATGATAACTGGTTTTCTTCAATCATAAACACTACAATTTCCGCAAGGTCTGAATAACTAATCAGGAAATTCTCCCATGCCACAGTATCAATAATTGTTATTCCCTCCGGCTGAAAACGATATATGTATTTTCCGCCGTCAAACTTTTTCCCTTGGAAAGATCTGCTGAAATGTTTTCTTAATGCCCTTTCTACTGCTGCCACATTATCTTTTACTCTGAATACCGCCCGGTTTACTTCCCCTCTGATAGCGTCTTTTATTGCTTCCTGCGCCTTTTCTGCCTGTTCATCCGTAATTTCTTCCTTTTCTTCCGGCTTTACGTCTTTTATATGCAGCTCTCCCTTTTCCTCGTACTGTTCATAGGCTTTTTTCTGCCCCTCTTCATCAAGCCTGCTAAGTTCATGCGCAGTTGATATATTGATATTGCCCCTTTCCAGCTCCTCTTTAAAATCCTGTGACAGATTATTGCTTATCGCCTCCATTCGCCCAACCTGTGTAGTGGATGTATTAAGCATCCCTGCCACAATTTCACGGATACGCCCGATTCTTTCCCTTTCTTCCTTTGGCTTATCCTTGTTTTCTTCCTGCAAAGCCTTTTTGTACTCTGTCAGCACTTCTTTTAATTCCTCTGCCTGTTTTACCTTTTCCCAGTCTGTAAGCTGCCTTGCCGTTGCATTTGTAAAGATAAGGCTTAGGCGGTCCCTTATTTCGTCCGATTCTTTCCTGATGCGGCATGGTACTTTTCTGTACTCTTCCTTTCCCTCTTCCACCAGCTTTAAAGCCGCCAGCCGTCTGCGGTGTCCGGCTATTACCTCATACTTTCCATGCGCCTCCGGCTTGACAAGCAAATTCTGCTCAATGCACCCGGATAACTCAATAGCTGCTGCCAATTCGTCTATGTTTTCCGTGGAATAGAAATTATCCTTACTCGGCATTAAGTCCTCCACATCAAGCATCACCACATTAAAAGCGTTTTCCGTTTCCCGTGCCGGTTCTGTCGCCTGTACTGCTGCCCCTTTTGACTTCATGTTAAGCAGGCTGTTAAGGTCAAACCCTTTCTTTTTATCTGCCATTACGCATTACCTCACTTTCCTTTGTTTTCGTGTCCGAATCGGTCACATTTTGCTATTTATTGTTTTCTGCTGCCGTTTTGATATGTACCCTTCGCAATCCCCGGTATTTCTTAGCCTGCTTATCTTTGCCCCACCGGTATACTGGTACAATTTTGATATGTGCCTGCTGCAGTCTGTATTTGCACATCTATTGTCGCAAAACACAGGGTAATTATCCGTGTTTACAAAAATAATCGGTCTGTTTCCCGCCTTTAATGCAACATCTTTCATTACCTATACTCCTTTCCTGTTTCCTTATCCTTTAATACGATACGCCCCACCAGTTCAAACCCCGCAAGGCTGATAATCTGCTTTAACATTGTGATAAGACTTGTTACCGCTTTATTGTGTTTCTCTTCCTCTTTGGATACCGTTCCCACGGCTTCCCCCGCCGTCGGGTCACGGTATCCCTCGTTATTCCTGTATACCATGCTATCCCTCCAAGTATTCTTTTACGAATGTTTTATAATCCCTGGCGGCCCCGGAACGCGGGGAATATTCCATAAGGCTTTCATTTGTAAAAGTTACTTCGTCTGCCTTTTCCGTCCGTCTGATATGTGTTTTGAATACTGGGTAACGCTGATTCTGCAACCACGCCTCCCCCTGCCTGCATACGTCACGATTGTAATACATGGTCACAAGGCATCCCCTAAATTTCAATTTCGGGTTTAATACCTTTGCATTGTTTATCTGCTCTTCCAGTTCGTCCATGCCGTCAAAGGCGTAACCGTCAATCTTAATCGGTATAATTACTTCATCTGCTGCCACAAGCGCATTTATGACAGATATGTTAATATCCGGCGGGCAATCAATGATACAGTAATCAAAGATTTCCTTTACCTTTTCCAGTTCCCCGGAAATAATTGTTGCCTGCTCTCTCTCTTCGTCCCTGATTACCGTAAGGTTGGCTGTCAGCAGATGCATATTTGCCGGAATTACCGCCATATTAGGCATTTTCGATACCATCTGCACCACACCTCCTATTTCTTCCTGTCCTGTCAGCATGTCCGCAAGGCTTGGATTTTCATAACTCCACACCCCGCAGGCCTTTGAAAGATTGCCCTGCTTGTCGTTGTCAATAAGTAATACTTTTTTGTCGTACTCTTTAGCCAGTATGTACGCCATATTTACCGCCGTTGTTGTTTTGGCGCAACCACCTTTCATATTGATAATTGCAATAGTTTTCATTCGCTTTTACCTCCTGTTAATACTCTTTGTGCTTCCTTGTAATTCGGCTATTCGTTTCCCTTATTGCAAATCAGTTCTATGCACTTTTGCTTTACATATTGCTTTGTCGCTCTTTCCTGCCCATCCACCCATTCTCCAAAATCTCCTGTAAAATCGTTGTTTTCTGTACAAATCATTGCATTTATTGTAATGTTTATTCCATTTAAGAATCCCAAAGCTGCGTTTCCTGCAGCTTTTGCCCTTTCTTCTGTTTCCGCTTCGTTTATCCATTTTTTATAATTTGCAATCTCGACTTCTGATCCTGCTACTAAGTCTGTATTGTTAATTTTTCTCATGTCCGCTACCTCCTATAATCCTGCCTGTGCCATTACCTTGGCAATTTCTTTATCTACACCCTCTGCCACAAGTTCTGCTACTCTCCTGCTGATATGATTTTTATGTATTCTCTTCATTGTTTCCTGTGCCAGCATTGCGTTGTATGCCTTGTCAAATCCTTTAATCTCTACCATTGTTTCCTACCTCCGTTTTGTTTTCCTTTGATGATTTTATTATATACTTGTGCAAGTATATTTACAACCCGGAGAATTTAACAAAAATACTTATGCAAGTATACATTTTCTTTGTGCTTTTTGTATACTTATGCA
>CAYNOE010000214.1:0-5426 GCA_964398745.1 uncultured Lachnobacterium sp. | reverse complement strand
CCTTCAAGACCTGGCTGGGTTTCTTCCTTGAAAAGTTCATCATAGGAAGGATTATACACAACCTCCGTAGTGCCAGTAATACCGTATTTTCCTAAATCAATTTTTGCCATGTCAGTTCAACCTCTCTTTTTTTTATTATAGTCTTTCTTTCCTTCATCTGCCGGCATAGGTGCAGTCTGAGGAACACATGTTTGTTTCTGCTGCATTCACTTCCCTTCCGTATATCATTATAGTTTTATTAATATCCTCCATTTTTGTCAGTAATATTTTGACAAATCTGCCGAAAATAAGTCACCTGTCCTTGTCCATCATGTATATTTTTTCGGCCGGAGGCAATCATCTATTCATTAAATATCATACACTATGTTATTTTTTTGTCAATCTTTTTTAAGGAAAATATTTACTTTTTGCCAGTTTCATCTGGTGGGAAAACCCTGCAAACGCAAGAAGAAATCCCAGAAGTTCCATAAGTCCTGCAATTCTTCCAACTGTTACCACCCCCATGTCACACAAAACCCCAAAGACGCCGACAGCAAATGCCAGTATGCCAAAGACCGTCATGGGCGCCAGAACATCCCCAATGTATGCAGCAGGTTTCCTGCATTTGCCGATTTCCTGCTCCGGAACGACCAGCGGACTGATTTTTCCGGTTTTTTTCATGTAAAATGCCACAATCACAAGATAAATGCCTACGCAGGCAATCGCCGCGTCCATAATTAAAACTGAATTCATATGTATATCCCCGCTTTCCTGACACACATCCTTCTTGTCATGAATTTATTCCCATTGTACCACGTTTTTACAGAAAAGAAAGCTTGTCTTATACTTTTTCGTCAAATTTAGGAAAAATGCATTGAAAAAAACATTGCAATATAGTAAAATAGACGTAACTTAGAAAAGGAGCGACAAATATGAATATCAATGAGATCACAATCTTAATCTGCGATGATTCAATACTGGCAAGAAAACAAATCAAAGACATTCTGTCAACGCTTGGTACTCCCACTTTTGCTGAAGCAACAGATGGCCAGAGCGCGGTAGAACAATATAAAAAAGTAAAACCGGATCTTGTTTTTCTTGACATCGTTATGCCAAAGAAAGACGGTAATGCTGCCATTCAGGAAATTATGGAGTTTGATCCTGATGCAACGATTATCATTGCCTCTTCCGTTGGTACACAGACACAGCTTAAAAGCGCCATTGAAGCCGGGGCAAAGGATTTCGTTCAAAAGCCTTTAGATAAAAACCAGGTAATTACAATCGTAAACAATTTCCTTGAAGGGAGATAATAATTATGTATACACAATTTTTTGGAAACTATCTGCTTGTAAACGGCTATGTTACACAGGAACAGCTTTTTTCTGCCATGAAGCGCCAGGCTGACAAGCATGTAAAGCTCGGAACCCTTGCAATCCATGCCGGATATATGACTGCTTCTGAAGTGGATGCAGTCTATGTCCGTCAGACAAAAGAGGACCGCAAGTTCGGGGAACTTGCCATTGAGGAAGGTTACCTTTCCAATGAACAGACGATTGAGCTTTTAAAACTCCAGGCTCCGGATTTTCTGGAGTTAAGCCAGGTTTTTCTGGATGATGGAATTTTAACTAACACTGACTTTGAAAACCTTCTGACCGACTACCGCTCCAAAAACGAGCTTGTCGATCTGGACATGCTGATTGAAGAACCTGAAGCAATCAAAAAACTGTTTGAAAATTTTCTGATTGTAGCCGAGCACCCTCTTACACATAACGGACATATGTTCATAGAACTGCTTTTCAATAACTTTGTTCGTTTTGTAGGGGCAGACTATACTCCTATTACAGTTGAGGAAGTCGCTGAATTTCCAACCGAATGCTGTGTAAAACAGGAAATTAATGGCAAATATTCGATTGTTACCTATCTTGCCATGGATGAGGAAACGGCGATTGCTTTTGCTTCCCGTTATGCTGAGGAGGAATTTGAATCTTATGACGAATATGTTCAGGCTTCTCTTGAGGATTTTTTGAATTTACATAACGGACTCTTTATTGTGAATGTATCAAATGATTCTTCGACGGAGCTTTCCATCGGAACACCGGAACATATTACAGATCCGCTTCTGATATTCGAGCATACCACTTATCATATTCCGGTTATGTACACGTTCGGAACGGTACATTTCCTCATTGAAGCAGTAAATCTTGCAGACTGACAATAAGATTACGGAACAAAACAGGAGACTGGCCATTAGGTCCAGTCTCTTATTTAACTTCACTTTTTAGTTTACATTCAAAAACTCCTTAACAACTTCCGGCATCTCTTCCACTTCACATTCTTTTTTATGAAGAATCTCTGCATTGCGGATTTCCTCAATGGCGTTTGGAACCGCGATTTTTCCGAGCCTGGACAGTTCATCCACCAGCTCAAAATCGCCCATAGAATCATATTTTATGTCAATAGCATCCATCACGCTTCTGGAAAATTTGAACGGGCTTGCCGTGCTTGCAATAACTGTCTTTGAAGAATCGCCCGTGGCTTTTTGGTATTTCCGGAATACTGTTGCAGCAACTGCCGTATGGGTGTCAATGATATATCCGCTTTCTTCGTAGATTCTTTTGATGGTTGCAGCAGTTTCCGCTTCACTGGCATATTCCCCGAAAAAATCCGAAAGCTGCGCCCGCATTTCATCCGTAATCTCATATCTGCCCTCTTTTAAAAGATTTTCCATCATGGATTTGTTCTTTTCTGCATTATTTCCGGCAATCCGGTAAATCAGACGTTCCAGGTTGGAGGAAATCAGTATATCCATGGATGGCGAACTGGTCAGAATAAATTTACGGTTCTTATCGTATGCCCCGGTCTGGAAAAAATCCACCAGAACCTTGTTTTCATTTGAGGCACAGACCAGTTTTCCAATTGGCAGTCCCATATTTTTGGCATAAAATGCGGCAAGTATATTTCCAAAGTTTCCGGTTGGCACAACCACGTTGATTTTCTCATCCCTTGCAATCACACCCTTTTTGTACAGCCTTGCATAAGCATAGACATAATATGCCACCTGCGGAATCAGACGTCCGATATTGATAGAATTGGCAGAAGAAAACTGATACCCGGCCGTATCAAGCTCTGCTGCCAGGGTACGGTCGTTAAACATTTTCTTTACACCGGTCTGTGCCTCGTCGAAATTCCCATGGATTCCCACGACAAAAGTATTTTTGCCCTTCTGTGTCACCATCTGCTTCTCCTGAATCGGGCTTACCCCGTTCTTAGGATAAAAAACAATGATTTTTGTGCCTTCCACATCTGCAAATCCAGCCAGGGCAGCCTTTCCGGTATCGCCAGAGGTTGCAGTTAAAATAACGATATTGTTTTTTATATTATTCTTTCTTGCGGATGTAATCAGAAGGTGCGGCAGAATCGACAGCGCCATATCCTTAAACGCAATCGTCGAACCGTGAAACAGCTCCAGAAAATATGCATCGTCTGCTTCAGCCAGCGGTGCAATTTCTTTTGTATCAAATTTACTGTCATATGCCTTATTTATACAGTCCGTTAATTCCTCCCTGGTAAAATCTGTAAAAAACCGGCTCATTACTTCATAGGCCGTTTCCTTATAATCCATCCCGGCAAGCTCGTCCATGCTGACATCTAACACAGGAATTTTTTCCGGAACAAACAGTCCTCCGTCATCTGCCAGTCCTTTTAAAATTGCCTGTGAGGCAGTTATTTTAATTTGGTCATTTCTGGTACTTGAATACATTAAATCCATGATTTTATTTTCCTCTTCTTCATTCTGTTTGTTACTATTCACGGCAGGAGCCGCTCATAGTAACGATTCAGGGCGATATGCAAATTTTGCTGCGCAAAAATCGCCCCTCACTCCTGAATCATGTTCTTACGGAATGCGCAGTAAATGCGCATTCCTGCCCCGTGAACAGTAACTTCTGTTTACACTTGTTTATCCATTATAAAAAAAAAATAATGTGCTGTCAATGAAAATATGTTATACTTTTTGTAACTATTCAGAACCCCCTGGAAATAGTTACTACTTTTTTATAAGAAACCTGCACAAAGGAGAACCCGTAATGTTAGCCGGAGTTTATACCGCCACAAAAAAAGATAACACCCCTTATTTCCGTTCCAGCATTACCTTCCTCGGCAAACACATAAGCCTCGGAAGCTATGAAACGGAGAAAGAAGCGCATCTTGCTTACATAAGTGCGTCAAAGCTTTTAAGCAGTACGCTTGGAATTGAGGATGCGTTTGAACAGACTGGGCATTTATCCTTTGAAAAGCTTGTTTCACTGGTCAACTTCCGGGATAACCATATGTATATTCCCAATCCCATTTACCTGATGAAGCACCATTTCAGCTATTATCTGTCTGCAGATACGATTCTGAAATTTGATATTGACGACCTGTTTTATTACAGTGAACACAAAATCCTGCGGCGTGGCAAACACCTTTATGTCAATGATTACGGAATGCAGGTGACGCTTCTAAGCCGCTATGGAATTAAAAGCCATGCGGTCTGCGGGCGGGATTACCGTTTTGTGAACGGCGACCCCACTGACTTCCGCTATTCCAATATTGAGGTCATCAACCCTTATTTCGGCGTGGCAAAAACCGAAAAAGCCGGACAGTTTGTTTACCGTGCCAGAATCCACATCAACGGAAACTACACGATTGGCACCTACCATGAAGAAATCCACGCTGCCATCGCATACAACAAAGCAGTTGACCTTGCAAAACAGGCCGGAATCAAAAAGGACTTTCCTGAAAACTACATCGAAAGCCTTTCTGCAAGGGAGTACGCGGATATCTACACAGAGGTTAAAATATCTTCCAAATACAGGAATTTTCTTGCCGGCCTTAATTGTTCTGGTTGATATAATTCACCAGACCTTCACAGTCGATAATCTTTTGCATAAAAGGCGGAAACGCCTGCCCTTTGTAGGTTTTTCCCGTTGTCACGTCCGTAATGATACCGGAATCGAAATCAACTTTTACTTCATCTCCTGCTGCAATTTCTTTTGCCGCATCCTTACATTCAATAATCGGCAGTCCGATATTGATGGAATTCCGGTAAAAAATCCGCGCAAAGGTTTCCGCAATCACGCAGCTTACGCCGGATGCCTTAATCGCAATCGGCGCATGCTCCCTTGAAGAACCGCATCCAAAGTTTTTGTCTGCAACAATGATGTCCCCTGGCTTTACATTTTTGACAAAATCTTTGTCAATATCTTCCATACAGTGTGTGGCAAGCTCTTTCGGATCGGAGGAATTTAAGTATCTTGCCGGAATGATTACATCCGTATCCACGTTATCTCCATATTTAAACACGCTTCCATGTGCTGCTTTCATGTTTTATACCATACCGCAGGTGTGGTGCCATTTGTGACGCATTTTCTGCGACACAAATAAAGATTGAAAAATCACCTGCAGTC
>CAYNOE010000213.1:0-5439 GCA_964398745.1 uncultured Lachnobacterium sp. | reverse complement strand
ATAGCACACACTTTTCAGACAAGCAATGATTATCTGATTGAAAATCCATTGTATCGTAACAGTTCAACCGGAAGGCTGAACTGTTACTCGGTTCTTTCCTTAGAATAGAATTTATGTTAAATCTTTTGCTAGGTTTGAGTGCAAAGTACGCTCTGGAAGGATATGAATACAGGGCTGAAAACTACATTATAAAACCGATTACTTATGTGCGTCTGAAAAATGAAATGAACAAATGGCTTAAGAATTACAAACGTAACGATAAAAAATATATCCTTGTACAGAACGGAGAGGGACAGCACAGGGTAGATTTGCATACGCTGAAATATCTGGAAACTTATAACCGAAATGTATTGCTGCATACAGATAAGGGTGGAATAATTTCCTATAAGAAAATGAGAGAACTTGAAGCGGAACTTGAAGAGGCTCATTTTCTGCGCTGTCATTCTAGCTATCTGGTGAATCTCTCCTTTGTAAAAAGAGTAGGAAAACTGGAACTGGAATTGATGAATGGCGAGAAGCTGCCAATCAGTCAGCCGAAAAGAAAATTCGTGATGGAAAAACTGGCAGATTACTGGGGGGACAGGCTGTAATGTGGCTTTACTATATTTTGGATTTTATTGTCGCGCTGTCAGAGGTGTTCGGTCTGTATCTTTTAAGCGTACATTTGTGCAAAAACCTTCGTTTTCATTCACCTTTTTGGAAATTGCTTCCGTCTTTTGCCACATTTGGTGCGTGTTGGATTACAACATGGTTAATACCGTTAGGTGCATATAAAATATTTTTAACATCCATTATTACCATTACCTGTTTAAAAATAGTATATAAAGATTCTATTTGCCAAAGTATCGTGTGTTATGAATTATACATTTTACTGGCGGTGTACCTGCCTGAAATTATCAGCATTTTCTGCACACAGTGGTTGTACGGTGATGCCACGTTGGTTGAAGTGGACGGGGCGAATATGCTCCGGTGGGAAGTATATGTATTTACTTTGATTATCAGAGCATTTGTATTTATTGGTATTTATATGTTGATCAGAGACTGGCGGTATCGGTTCAGAGGGAAAGACCTGTTGGCTGTATCGCTGAGTTTTTCTATTGCATTAGCATTTAACCTGTTGACTGCTTATGCATACCTGAATTTAGGAATTCTGTCAAATCTGGCCGTGTATGTGTTCATAATATTTCTTACAGTCAGTTTTGCCGTCAGCTTTCTGTATTCTAAAAATACAATATATATCCGGGAGCAGGAGTTAAAAAACCAGCAGACCATCGAGCGGATGAACCGTCAGTTTTCCTATTACCGGGAGAAAGCGGAGGATGAGAAGCGTGTGCGCGCAATGTACCATGATATGAAGAATCATCTGCTCATATTGGAAAGGCAGAATAGTCAGGAGACAAAACAGATAGTATCAGATCTTCGTCGGCAGATTACAGATTATGAGGACTATATTCACACTGGCAATGATTTCCTGGACGTTATTATTCGGGATAAAGTGAAGAGGGCAAAGGAACAAGAGATTGATTTTCTTGCTGTTGTTGATTTTGCCGCCGGAGATTTTATTGATCCGATAGATATCAGTACAATCTTTGGCAACGCACTTGATAATGCTTTAGAGGCAAGCGTGAAGTTACCGCCAAAGAAGAGGCTGATTACGGTAAAAGCAGGCCGTATCCATGATATGTTAATGATTGTGTTTGAGAATAATGCAGTAATGGGAAAAATGAATGGCACGTCAAAAGAAGATGAATTTCTGCATGGGTTTGGAATTTCCAATATCCGTAAGGCAGTAGAGAAGTATAACGGAGAGTGTGTGATCCAGTATGAGAATGAGAAGTTTGTAATGAAAAATATAATACCGTTATCGGAAATATAAGAGTTGTGAAAGCCATGAGATAAGAAAAATCTTGTGGCTTTTTGTGTCTGCAATAAGTTGGGTGTATTTATGCTTACATGAAAATGGATTCTGATAAATATCTTATCATTGTACAGCTTTGGATTAGTTTAGGCAGTGGTTATATTAGTTTAGACAATGCATATTGAAAATTTTTTTTCATTGAAATATCCTAATTATATCAAGAAACAAGTAGGGAGGAATTTTCATGTTAAAGGTAACTCATTTATCTAAAAGCTACAGGACAGGTAAGATGACGTATGAGGTATTAAAGGATGTCTGTTTCGAGGTGAAAAAGGGAGAGTTTACAGCAGTTATGGGAGCTTCCGGAAGTGGGAAGACAACCATGCTCAATTGCATTTCCTGTTTTCATCCCTACGATAAGGGCGAGATTACATTGAATGGCATGTGTCTTTCTAAATTAAGTGAAGAAGAAATTGCGAAGGTGAGAAACGAGCAGTTAGGTTTTGTATTTCAGGATTTTATGCTGCTTGACGGCCTCACTGTATTTGAGAATGTGTGTGTACCAAAGGTTATCCGGGGTGAGGATTATAAAGTGATGGAGAAAAAGGCTGGAAAGCTCCTTAAGCTGTTTGGCATTGAACATATTGCAGATAAATATCCGGCAGAGATTTCCGGCGGACAAAAACAGAGAGTGGCGGTAGCACGTTCCCTTATGAACGATCCGCTTGCGATTCTTGCCGATGAACCAACTGGGAACCTGGACAGCCAATCCAGTGAGGCAGTCATTCAGGCATTTATTGAGGCGAAAAAAACATTGGGAGCGACTATACTGATGGTAACGCACGATACGTTTTCCGCAAGCTATTGTGACCGTGTGATTATGATGAAAGACGGGAAAGTTCACTCAGAGCTGATAAACAATGGAGACAGGAAAGCATTTTTGGAAGATTTGCTGAATGTCTTAAACAAGCTCAAAAAATATAATAAAGGAAATTACAGGCAATTCAGTTTGTGTTTTTCTCTGTCTGTATTGTTAGTATCGGTTCTGACACTTTTTATGCTGAGTCCGTTTGTGCAGGACAGACTGCCGGTCGGAGGGGATTCCAGAAAAATGTTATATATGATATATGCAGTGGCAATAACAGGATGTATTTTATTTACCATATATGCTACGGGATTGTTTCTGCGTTTTAAAGGTCGGGAGGTCGGCATCCTCATGGCACTTGGTACGGCGAAAGGTACGCTTTCAAAAACGATAAGGAAAGAGATGATCATTCTTATTGGAAAATTATCTACGGTCAGTATTTTAATTGGCAGCATGATAGCATTTGGTTTTGGCAAACTCTACGAGCAGTTGATTCAGAGTACCGAAGGCGATAGCTTTGGTTTATCCCTGTCAGGTTTACTTGGCTCAATTTTATTTATTTTGGTAGTATCCGTTATGATTATGGGAATGACAAACCGATTTATGAAGCGTGTAAATCTGATTGAAATTCTAAATGAAGAGCGAAGAACAGAACCGGTCAAAAGAGATGTTGACCGTAAATATCTGGTTACAAGTTTGATTTTGATTGTATTGGGAATATTGGGAGGATTGATTATTCCATTTATTATCAGTACTGTTTTTAAAATGACACTACGAGGTTTCACTTATGCTTTTTACATTTTGGTAGTAATTGGCTTGTATCAGCTAATGGTATATTCCGTTGCAGTCCACAAACGGGGGAAAAATCCGGAGAAGTATTACAAGCATTTAATCTTGTTTGGAATGTTGAAATTTCAGGGGGTATCCGTTGTACGCAACATGTTGATTATTACACTCCTTCTGGCAGGGGCACTATTTGCGATATTCTATTCCGCAACAAATTACATTCAGGGAGCGACGATTGCCGCAAGCGAGGATAATGATATATCTTATCGTTATCTTGGCGATGCGGATGGATTAACGATGCATGATGTAGAGTCTGTTGCTGAAAGGTACGGTGTGAAAATTAGCAATTATCGGGAAGTAGAAATTGTACGTCTGCTTGGAAGCGGTATCGCAAGGGAGAATTATGATAAAAATGGTATGCTTACTGAAGAATACCGTGAAAAAGATTATTACAAAAATTTTATCAGTGCAAGCGGATTTTCTAAAGCTACAGGAATGGAAGTGAAAGTAGAACCAGGAACTTACCTGTATGTCAACCGAAAAAATAATACAGAAAATTATTGGTTTTTACCTGATGATTTGGATATGGCGGAATATACGGATACAGGAGTAAAAAAGAAACTTATCTTTTCAGGAACTGTGGAATATAGCAGCTTCTTTTATAACCGTGGACAGGATGGAGATGCAAGTTATATTTTAAATGATGAAGATTTTGCCGGCTTAAAAGAGGGATTGTCCAAAAGGTTTCAAGTGACGCAGGTGTTATTTGATGTTTCAGAAGAAGGGGAGATTTACGCATTTTCCAAGGAATTGTATGCGCAGTACTGCAATTCGGTATCAGACAGTATGCGTGTGATGGCCGCCTATGATGAATACCGGGCAGGTGCGGATAAGAATTATGGTGACGGCAAGCCGGTTATGCTTTACCCGGAACGCCCAGAGATAGAAGTTGACTGGAAATATAATCCAGTATTCGTTCCGCTTTTGGAAAGAAGTTTTTTGCTGGTTTACACAACTCTGCTGTTGATATTCATTTTTGTATCGGTGATTTGTTTGGTATCGGCAGGTGTAATTGGTTATACCAGAAGTATCACAGTCGCCGTGAAAAGTAAGCGTGTGCTGATGGATGTAAAGAAACTGGGGGCCAGGCAGGAATATCTGAACCAGATTTTAAAAGAACAGGTGAAAAAGGTATTTGCTTTGCCGACAGTTGTGGCGACACTCTTAATGTTTGTCTATTATACGCTTATCTTATGGCAGAATGACGGAGCAATCACTACAAATGAGTGTCTGATGGTGGTTTTTAATGCAGGAATCTGTGCGGTTCTTTTCATTTGTCAGTATATCCTTTACCTCTGTTCTTTAAAGAAAGCCACTCGAATGGTCTTTGATTAGAAAATGATGGTTTTGGATTTACAGCAGAGAGGAATGAAGGCTCCAGACGCCTGTTCTTCAGTACTATATTCCCGGAGCAGTTGCAGATTTTTTGCGCATGGCAGGAAAAAGAACCCTTAAATCAGACAGGGAATCCGCAGATGAAATATATCCCCCCTGTTCCTGTACTCGTTCAGATGAAACATAGAAGTCAGCTATTACAAACAGAAAACCCTCTGGTCATTATGCAGCTATATGGTACGCAGCCGGAAAGGGATAGAAATGCTGGTCAACCTTATCAATATCAGCTACTGTTCCATGAAACTGCTCCCGCATTTGGAAGAATCATTCACGCAATACCGGGATGCCAGTGTGCAGGAATTCCGCTTTGTCCTTGGTGGGCAGATACGCCAGCAGGTATTTTATGTAAATTTGGTACAAAACATCGAAACCCGCATAAAATCCAGTGCCATTATCAAAATCTTGAAACGTCTGTGTCTGAAAAAAATGGGCTAATCAAAAAGTTGTAAAGTGGTGTCAAGAAAAAGGAAAGAGC
>CAYNOE010000212.1:0-5444 GCA_964398745.1 uncultured Lachnobacterium sp. | reverse complement strand
GGCTTCCTTAATCTGGCCTTTTTCCAGATAAGACATAATAACAAGGGTATGGTTCTTCATATCGTGCTTTAACGCCCGGCTCTGGTTCTGGATTTTTATGATTTCATCCGCCATTTCCTTCTGGTAGTTATAATCGCATTCTGCTTCTGCTATCTGTTTTTGCATGTCCACATTTTCCATTACATATTTGGTCAGTTCGGCATCTTTTTCCTGAATGGTTTTTTCAGAATTTTTCAGCCGCAAATACAGACTGCATATAACAGCCAAAGTGCCCGCCAGAAGAATTGCCATTATAATTTCCATCAGCCTTTTTCCTTTCTTTCATTTTTTATTTTTCGATCTTTCACCTCATGACACAGCCTGTAATAATCTTTTTCTTCACATCTTTTTCGTAACTTCTTCCAACCGGAAGCTCCTGCTCCCCGTCTTTCGTTCCCTTAATCTTAAGACAGTTTCCGGAATATCTGGTAATGTATTCTGCATTTACCAGATATCCTTTATGACAGCGGATAAAGCCTTGTGTTTCCAGTTTCTTTTCCATATTTGTCATTGTTTCCCGGAACTTAATCGTATCATTTTCCGTAACAATATTTATATAATTTCCCTCTGATTCTATATAGATGATATCATGAATTTTTATCCTATAAATTTCTGCTCCTTTTGATAAAAGCAGCTCACGTTTTTCCTGCTCCAGCTCTTTTGCTATGCGAGAAGAAAAGTCTTTCATGTCCTCATCCATGCAGGTTTTTCGGATAAATGCGAACGGTTTATAGGCAAAGGTTTTGTATACCAGGGCATCATGGCTGGTGACGAATACCAGAATGGTTTCCGGCTTTTCTTCGCTGACATATTTTGCAATTTCCATGCCGTTGTAGTATGGCATATCTATATCCAGAAATAAAAGGTCTATGTTTTCTTTTCCAATACGCTCCATAAGCTCTCTGGAATCCTGAACCAGCAGATATTCTGCCTGGATGTCCAGATTTTCCAGTTCAGTATGAATCCGGTTCTTTAACTGCAGCAGTATTTCTTTTTCATCATCACAGATATATACCCGGTACATAGGGCAGTCCTCCTTCCTTCTGCCATATGGAAACAAATAAGCAATTGAATATCCTATATACATCGGTACAATTAAAATTATAACAAATGCAAAAAAAATTGTAAAGAATCACCAAAAGTGCTTTGGATTTAATTATGGATGGCGCGGGCAGGAGCGCATTTCACACCAGAAATTCCCCCTTTCACAACATTTCCCCAAAACAAACAGGAGATTTCAGTGCTTATCATGTATAATAAACATAAGTGGGTGCGCTGTTTTACCGGAAGATGGTGAAACAACACATGGGAAACCAAAGAATTAAAAGAAGTGGGCGGAATCTATGAGTGGAAAAGAAACAGTAAGAATTACCATATGCGATGACGACAAAGCAATGCAGTCTATTCTGCAAAAGAAAATCAGCAGTTTTTGCGAGGATTCCAAAATAGAAAACCTGATTACCTGCTGCAGTTCGGGCGAGGAAGTGCTTGCGCAGAAGCAGTTGCCCGATATCCTTTTTCTGGATATCAGAATGTCCGGGAAAAACGGAATGGAAACTGCAAAAGAACTGCGCAGACGGGACAAAAACATAATTCTGATTTTTGTAACGGCGCTGGCGGAATATGTGTATGAGGCATTTGATGTCTGCGCATTTCACTATCTGGTAAAACCGTTCAGCGATGACAAATTAAAGGAAGTCTTAGGGCGGGCATTGTCTGAAAGAACGCAGGAAAAACCTCAGGAAATTCTGGTAAAAAGAGGCGGAATTGTGACGAGGGTATTATTGGATGATATCATTTATGCTGAAGTGTTCAACCGCAAAATCATGCTGCACACCAAAGACGGCGATATAGAATATTATGGAAAACTAACCGATTTGTCCAGGCAGGCGGGGGAGAATTTTTTCCGGACACACCGCGCTTATCTTGTAAATCTCAAATATATCGAAAAATACAATGCGACTACCGTCTGGCTGGAAAAAGGGACAGCCCCTGTGTCCAAGTCGCAGTATGCAGGATTTGTGCATCAGTATATGCAGTATATTAAGAAAAGAGGCAGATAGGTGGACAGAATAGACTTATATTATGAAATTGTTGCAACAGGCTACAGCCTTTTTACCACACTCTTTATGGCATACTGCTTTGTTTTATGGATAAAACCATTTATGCCGGACAAGTCAAAGGCATGGATTTCAGGCGGTATTTATGCGGGAATTATGCTGTTTTTTGAATGGGTGCCGTTTTATGTCAATGTGCTGCTGGTCTATGGAACTGCACTGTTTCTGACATTTTTTGTTATGGTACGGCTGGACAGAAAATGCATCGCCCAGAAGCTGTTTCTCGCGGTCACATTTTTCTGTATACGCTGGCCGGCGTGGCGCATAGTTTCATGTATCAGTAACGAAGTATATCTGCTGACAGAGCATTTGTTTTCAGGAGAAAATGGTATGTTCTGGTTTCGGATTTATGCAGCCAAGTCCGTGGCGGAGGCAGTAACCGGGTGTCTGCTGATGTATGGAGCGGTTAAATGCCTGCACTGGTCTTACGGACGCCGCTGCGAAGAGATGAATGTCAAAGAATTTCTGATGCTTGTCATGCCCTCCGTGTCGGGGATGTTTGCATACGGTGTATACCGTTATTATAATTATATCTATGAGCGGGATTCGGGGAAAAGTCCGTTTAATCTTTATGGAAGCTACGACCTGATCATCCTGCTTTACAGCGTGGTCTGTTTTGTAACCATTTTTGTCATGACCTATGTGTTCCGCCAATGGAAAACGGAGCAGGAAGAAGACAAACAGCGGAAGATTTTTTCCATGCAGGTTCAGGATATGGAAAACCATATTGCGGAAGCGGAAAGACTTTACAGGGATATGCGCAGCCTGCGCCATGATATTGGAAACCACCTTATGACACTGGACCGGCTGTATAGTCAGGGGGAATATGAGGAAGCGGGAAAATATGCCGGATCGCTGAAAAAGCAGCTTCAGGAAGTTTCTTTTGATGTGGCAAGCGGCAATCCCGTAACGGATGTGATTCTGTCCGGAAAAAAGAAGGAAATGGAGGAAAAAGGCATTTCCTTTGACTGTGACTTTTATTATCCTAAAAGTGAAGAAGTCAATGCCTTTGATATCAGTATTATTTTAAACAATGCCCTTGTAAATGCCATTGAAGCGGTGGAGAGGGAACGGAAAATGTCTGCGGGGAAAATGGTGTATGTGTCACTCACTTCCCGCCGCATGAAAAATATGTACATCATTGAAGTGACCAACAGCTTCACTGGCGAGCTGATAACGGATGAATCAGACGGGATGCCCGTAACGGTAAAATCAGGGGACAACCACGGCTTCGGACTTGCCAGTATCCGCCGCGTGGCGCAGAAATATTACGGGGATATCGAAATTGGAAAACAAAAATATAAGGATGAAGAACGCTGTGTCCTGCAGGTGATGCTGCAGTTGTGACGATGTGCAGCTTTCACAGCAAAAAAAGTCCGCTTCACAACATATCGGTTGAGTTTACTACAGAAAATACCGAAATACCATTCAGAATGAAAAATGGATTCAGGAAAGGAGATTAAAATTATGATGATTAATAGTGTTTCAAACGGAGGGAGTGGTATTCCCGCGGGAACCGGTATGAATACGCAGGAAGATGCCGTCAGCAAAAGCATAAAAAAACAAATTGAGAATGCGAGGGAACAACTTCAGGAGGTTTCTTCCAACGAAGATTTGTCCATGGAAGAAAAAATGAAGAAACGGCAGGAAATCCAAAAAGAAATTACCATGTTAAACCAGCAGCTCAGACAGCACCAGATTGAACTGCGCAGAGAAAAGCAGGAGGAACAGACGGTGCAGGCGTCCCAAAGCAAGCAGACGCAGCAAACCACAGAGGGAAGCGGTCTGTCCCGGGCAGGAATGCAGACAATGCTTTCAGCCGATTCCTCATTAAAGCAGGCAAAAGTACAAGGAAGTGTTTCTGCCCGCATGGAAGGACAGGCAGGCGTTTTAAAAGCGGAAATCAATCAGGATAAAGGAAAAAACACACAGGCAAAGGAAGCAGAACTTGCCGAAATAGAGAAAAGGGCTGCAAACACAACAGCTTCGCAGATGGATACGCTTTCAGACGCAAATCAGGCACTGCAGGAAACAAAGACAGCAGGGACGGACACCCGGAAAGAGAAAGAGGTTTCTGAAACAGATGGCAGAAAAGACCGCCGGAATGAGGATAACCTGCAGAAAACGGATGAAGTTCCTGAGAAACAGACAGATGCAAAAACCATCGGAACAAATGTGGACGTCCGCTTATAAACTTATGGACAAATGGGGGTACCAATTATATTACAGAAAAACAGCAGAATCTTATGACAAGATTACTGCTGTTTTTAATATGTATTCTAAAAATATTATTTCTCCATTTTCCAGAAAGCGGCGGAATATGGCGGCAGTTCACTTCCGCCCCCGAAATCATGTGGTTTTCCGGTAATTAAATCCTCCGCCATACCGCATCCTGCATCAAAGTGTGCAGTATAAGGCGCATCGGATGCATTAACTGCTACCAGAACACGTTCTCCCTCGCAGGCGCGCTCAAAAATACACTGATGGTTTGTCAGAACTACAGAACGGAAATTACCATAATTTAATGCCCTGCTGTTTTTCTTTGCATTCGCAAGTTTTGAAATCCACTCTGCCAGCTCCCCAAATTCCGGTGCATCAAAGCAGGCTCTAAGCGCCGGATCTCCCTGGCTCTTATCACCTTTTGCACCCCATTCACTTCCATAATACACACACGGAATTCCCGGCATGCCAAAACTCATTGCATAAACTAACGGCAGATGCTTTTCATTTGTCAGAATGCTTGCAATCCTGCTCACGTCATGGTTGTCCACAAAACTCAGTAAATGCATTCCTTTGTATAATGTCCAGTCCTCTGGTCCGTACTGTCTCGCAAGGGAATGGCAAATTTCAAACATATTCATGCTGTTAAAGCTGGAGTACAGCCCTTTATAACATTCATAATTAGTAACGGAATGGCACATCTGGTCATTTGCCCACTGCTTATAATCCCCATGCAGTGTTTCCCCGACCAAAAAGAAATCTTCTTTCAAAGAATCCGTAAACTGACGCAGACGCCTTAAGAATCCCTGGTCCAGACAGTATGCCACATCCAGGCGCAGTCCGTCAATATCAAATGTTTCCACCCAGTATTTTACCGCATCAAAAATATGCTGCACAACTTCTTCATTCTGGAGATTTAATTTGACAAGATCGTAATTTCCTTCCCAGCCTTCATACCATAAGCCGTCATTGTAACCGGAATTACCGCCGAAATTTATTTGAAACCAGTCCTTGTATCTGGAGCCTTCCCTGTTCTTAAGTACATCCTGAAATGCCCAGAATCCTCTT
>CAYNOE010000211.1:0-5450 GCA_964398745.1 uncultured Lachnobacterium sp. | reverse complement strand
GCTTTTTGGCAATTTCTGTCTGTGCGGCAATTGCTGCATCGTTGGATTCTTTGTCCGCGGACGCCTGTGCTACTTTGATATCCCTTTCACTTTCTGCCCTTGCAATTGCGGCTGCTTTTTTAATCTTTACGATGTTGTCAATACCAAGGTTTTCAATTACTTCGTTACTGTCAACGAAATTCTGAACATTAAAGCTGATGATATCGAGTCCCATGGCTGCAAGATCCGGTTCTGCGTTTTCCTTTACAAGGTTTGCAAATTTCTGGCGGTCAGAAACCATTTCCTCCAGCTTCATCTTACCTACGATTTCACGGACGTTACCTTCCAGTACCTCTCTTGCAACCCCGGCAATGTATTCTGTATTTTTGTTCAGAAAGTTTTCTGCGGCAAGACGCAGCCGGTCCGGTTCATTGCTGATTTTTACGTTTACTGTTGCATCCACATTGATGTTAATGTAGTCTGCGGTTGGTACGGCGTTACTTGTTTTGACGTCAATCGGTATCAGCCTTAAGTTTAGTTTATCCAGCCGTTCAAAGAACGGGATACGGAATGTTGCCTTTCCTATTACTATTCTGGATTTTTTCTTGACACCGGATACAATGTATGCCATATCCGGCGGTGCTTTCACGTAACCGATGCACAACAGAAAAATAACGATTGCAGCGATTACAATCGGCACTGCGAATTTCATGATTAATTCTGCCATTTGTTTTTTCTCCTTTGTTTTTTATTGTTGTTTTCATTATATATTATTAAATAATGGATGTACATATTTTCATTTCTAAAACTTTGTAATTTAAAACTATCCGTATAAATCTGATTATCTGGATTTATACGGACAGTTGTGTGCTTGGATTATCATTTTTTTACTTTTTTTGCAACTACCACAAACCGCCCGTTATCCGTGTGGTAGGAACAGGTTGAGAGTGTCAGGAACGTATCCCCAAACTTTGCTTTCACTTTTGTGTTATATAAAGAAAGGTTTTTTATGTTCTGGTAAAAATTATCAAACTGCTTTTTTGTATCTGCTTTATAAAACTGGTAGTATTTAAATGTGTCATTTTTTGCACTATCTACCTGTGTACGGAATACAGCCAGAATTTTATAGGTACACTCCTCATAAAGCGTATCGAAAGTGATAAAGGAATGCTGTTTATAAAATTCTTCTGTTTCATATAAATCCAGATCCCCGAACATGGAGCCGTCCTTCATGCTATGCCCATATATAATAAAGTTGGTTCCTGAAGTTAAATCCGCCTGCTTTTTTACAAAAAGACAGCCATGCGGGCTTTTCTTCCCGTAAAAGTCATGATGAAGGTAAAATTCATCATCCGTACACTGCATGACAGGATAGTCTATTCCAGTACCTTCTATGGTAAGCCATCCGGCAATGTCTTTGTTTTTATCATGCAGTATGCGGTATTTTTCCATTATTTCCGGTTTTTTGCTGTTTTTCTGTTTTTCTTTTGTTGTTTTCCCTGCAGGAACTGTTTCCCGGTTTTCCTGATTTTCTTTGTCTGCCTTTATTTTCCGCAGTTCTTCATTTTGCAGACGGTTTCTGAGGGAATCAATATATTCCCTGCCTGCCAGAACCAGCGATACCGCCATGGCCAGCAGGCAGCAGACTTTTAAAATTTTAAACAGTGCTTTATTTTGCATATGCCGCTTCCTGTCCTGCATGTACGGCGTTATGGTACAGTAACATTATGTACAGCAGTACAAGCCCTGCCAGCTTCCGGATGGTTCCTCCCTGTTTTGCCCATGCGGCAACTTTTGCCGCCGGCGTCATTTTTTCTTTTTCTTCTTTGTTCCTGCAGTTTTCCGCAAAGCAAAGGTACAGGTAGGAGAACCCGGCTATCATGATGAGGGTTGCATAAAATTCAATATGGCCCGTGTCACCAGTTCCCGGCTCCCTTCCCGGAAGAGTACGCCCTGGCACATTTTTGTTAGTATTGTTCTGGTTACCAGTTTTCCCATTGCCAGGGTTTTTCGTATCCGGATTTTTTGTGTCAGGTTTTTTTGTGTCAGGTTTTTTTGTATCAGGTTTTTTCCCATCCGTATCTGTATCACCGGTTCCACTTCCGTCAGGGGATGGAACTTTGTACATGATAGCATAAGTGGAAAAACGGTCTGTATCAAAGGTAATGGTATTTTCACTGTTATCAATATCCGGAAGATATTCCGCTTTTCCGTTATGTGCGCGGATTATTGTAAAGGATTCTGCCCCGTTTTCCTGATTTTTCAGCCTTTCCGGAATTGTAAGGGTTATCCTTAATTTTCTGTCAGTTTCGTGAATATACCTGCGGTCTGTACCGGCTATCCTGCAGAGGGTGATATCAAGGTACTGCCCCACCCTGTAATCATCAGACACGGATTTGATAAGTTTTTTGTCTGTGTCACTTACCGTATCTGTTACATCCTTTATTTCGAGTATAATTTTTATATCCGTACCGTTTTCCAGAAGCGTACTATCTTCCTTTGTGAGGACAGTACTTATTACTTCACTGTCCGCCGTAACAAGGCGGGTTACCGGAGCCGGTTCTTCCTGCCTGACCTCAACCGTCACTTTTCCTTTTCTGCTTGTTTCAGTATCTCCAGTGGATGAATCTCCACCTCCGGATGGCTGGGAATCCTTTGTCCATTTTGCATAAAGGGTGATGGTTTTGTCTTTAACCATTTCCGCGGTAACGGCAGTTTCAAAGTTCCATGTGTTTTTACAGTCTTTTTCCCTGTACCATCCGCCAAACGTGTATCCTGTCCTTACGGGTTTTTCCGGTTCTTTTATTGCCTTGTTTTCCTTTACGGTACTGGCAGTAGTTTTTTCCGCACCATTTTCCGTGTAGTTTAGGTCAAAGATTACATTGTAGATTTCCGGTAACGGATTCCAGAGGGCATAAAGGGTGATGTTTTCCGTAACTGTGTCATTTGCAAAGTCCCACTGTGTTTTGCAGTTTTCTTCCCTATACCAGCCTATAAACTCATGGCCTGTCCATTCCGGGTTCTTATCCGGCGCCTTTGCTTTTTCTCCATTGAAAACGGACTGCGAATCCGGGGCTTTTCCAGGTCCGCCGTTTAAGTCGAAGGTTACTTTGTATGTTTCCGGCGTCCATTTTGCATAAAGGTTGATGATGCCGACTTCATTTACCATTTCTTCTGTAACAACTGTATTATAATCCCACTTCTTTTCTTCTGTACATTCCTTGTCTGTATACCAGCCGGTCAGTTTGTATCCGGCTCTTTCAGGAATTTCTTCTTTGCCAGGTTCCAGTATCCTGCTGTTTTTATCAATAAATTTAGTGGTTGTAAGGGCTGGTTCGGTATCATAAAGAAAATGATATACTACCAAATATTTCTGCTCCCACTTCGCGTAAAGGGTTATATCACCTGTAACGGTATCATTTTTAAAAACCCATGCATTTGTACAACTGCTTTCCTTGTACCAGCCTATGAAATTTTTGCCCTGGGCTGCAGGGGAAGGCTGGTCTGTTATTTTTTTCCCAGATTCTACTGTCTGCGGAGCAGGAGGGGTTCCTTCCACACCGGTTAAATCAAAGGTTACAGTACACTGGTATACCCATTTTGCATAGAGAGTAATGGTTCCATCATACTCTGGTTCCGGATTTTCTCTATTTATTAATTTCAAATCGCTCGTCACAAGGGTATTAAAATTGTATTCTTCTGTACAGTCTTTGTCTGTATACCAGCCTTTAAAGCTGTATTTTTCCCTTGATGGTTCTTCCGGTTCTGCAATTTTATTGTTTTCCGTAACGGAACCTGTTAAAACCACGTCTACTACATCCGGATCTTCTTTTATCTGATACTGGTAAAAGATTACCTGGTATTTCTCCGGCATGGGATTCCATCCTGCATAGATAACTGTGTCTTCTGTAACCGTGTCAGAATCAAAATTCCATTCGGTTCCGGTTTTACAGTCTTCGTCTTTATACCAGCCGGTAAATTTGTGCTTTTCCCATGTTGGATCACTGTCAGGCTTTGTTACCAGACCTTCATAGGCAACCTGCTGGGTTTTAGGGGCATTGCCTGTCCCGCCGTTTAAATCGAAGGTTACTGTAAAGTCTTTCAGTTCCCACTTTGCGTAAAGTGTCATGTCTTCTGTAACTGGATTATCAAAATTCCATTTATTTCCTTCTGAACAATCTTTATCTGTATACCAGCCGTCAAATGTATAACTATCCCTTTCCGCCGGGGTACGCTCTGTAACTTTTTCTCCAGATTCAATTTCCACGGATTCAGGCTCTGCGCAGCCTTCATAATTCAGATTGAATTTTACAGTTATTTTTTGAAGTTCCCATCCTGCGTATATAACTGTGTCTTCCGTAACCGTGTCAGAATCAAAATCCCATTCGGTTTTACAGTCTTTGTCTTTGTACCAGCCGGTAAAATTATGGTTTTTCCATACCGGCTCTTTATCTTCAGAAGGTTTTATAACCTTTCCATTATATTTAACATGCTGGGTTTCCGAGGTATTGCCTGTTCCGTTGTTTAGGTCAAAAGTTACTGTAAAGTCTTTCAGTTCCCACTTTGCATAAAGTGTCATATTACCTATAACGGTATCATTATCAAAATCCCATTTTTCCGTACATTCCTCATTCTTATACCAGCCGTCAACAATATAACCATCTTTCTTTAAATCTGGTTTTTCTATTCTGGATCCGGATTCAGCTGTCTGAAGTTCAGGTGACTGTGCATCTGTACCATCTGTATTTTTAATATTAAACGTAACCTGATATTCAGCCTTATTTGCATCGACCAAAATAATACGGTTATTTGATTTATCCCACTTTTTTCTATATCTATTTTCATATGTATTTACTGTGATGTTATTGTAATCACTCTGGGTTAATGAATATGATTTTGTTCCTTTTGCAATAACATCCCCTTCTTTTCCCTCCGCACCCAGTATTTCCAAAATTATTGGGTTTTTAATAGGAGATTGAATTGTAATATTTACTAATTCTACTTTTTCTATTCCTAATTCATAATGTCCTGTACGACGATAACCCAATATAATTTTACTATCAATATATCCATTACCATCATCCGAATAATTAAATGGTTTTAAAGGCCAATGGTAACAGTATGTAAATATAGAATCACTGTTATTTTTATAAATTTTACTATTTTTAATTGTCAATTCTCCATAATTACAAATACACTCGTTTGTATCATAATTATTATTAAAAGTAGTTTCTGTAATTTCACATTCATTTATTATTGCCTCTTCATAGCTGCCATAACTATTTTCATTATGATTATTAATAATGTGAAATTTTACTTTACAATTTTTGATTTTACTATTATTCATTTCAAAATTACACATGGAATTAGAAATGATATCTGATGTACTATTACAATTTATAATTTTACTGTTTTTCATTATAAATTTATGATTTTTACCTTTACCATTATTATCAATGATATCTGATGTA
>CAYNOE010000210.1:0-5450 GCA_964398745.1 uncultured Lachnobacterium sp. | reverse complement strand
TCGATGCTGTCCGGGAATATGAAAAACGCCTGTCCCGTTACGGCAGGCTTACGATTCAGGAAGTGCCGGATGAAAAAACAAAGGATGGGGCATCTTTTGCATTGGAACAGCAGATTCGTGAAAAAGAAGGGGAGCGTCTTCTTTCCTGCATAAAGGATACGATGTATGTAATTGCTCTTGATTTAAAGGGGAAGGAATATGATTCCGTTATGTTTTCTAATCATCTGGAATCTCTTATGTTGAATGGAAAGAGCCATATTGCGTTTATTATCGGAGGCTCTCTTGGTCTCGCGTCGTCTGTTCTTAAAAGAGCGGACGAATCGGTGTGTTTTTCAAAAATGACATTTCCCCACCAGTTGATGCGTGTCATACTGTTAGAACAGTTGTACCGCGCTAACCGTATACGTTGCAATGAGCCGTACCATAAGTGAGGACGAGGTTCTGTGATATAGTGGAAATATTTTTAAAGAAAAAAGGAGTACAGATATATTGAAAGCAGTTGTATTTGACATTGGTCAGACGCTTGTTAAATATAAAACACCAATGAACTGGTCAAAATTATACCGTCCGGCATTCGAGCATATTGCCAAAAAATATAATTACTCTTTTTCCGAACAACATTATCAAAACGCCGGCAGTGTGCTGACGAAATATAATACGAGGATTCATCCGAGGGATTATGAGGTTTCCTCTACCCAAATATTTACAGAAATATTACAGGGGATGAATCTTCCGCTGGAAGATATGGAGCAGGTGAAAGAAAGTTTTTATGCTTTTTTCAAACAGGATGCCGTCCTGTATTCTGATGTCACGGAAACCTTGAAAATTCTTTCAGAAAGAGGGGTACGGCTTGGAACATTGTCTGATGTGGCCTATGGCATGGATAATGCGTATGCACTGGAAGATATTGATTCCATACTACAGTATATAGAATTTCCTTGTACATCAAACGATACCGGATATCGGAAATCATGCACAAAAGGACTTTTACTTTTGAGCGAGAAAATGCAGACAGCCATATCGGAGCTTGTGTTTGTGGGTGATGAGGAAAAAGATATGACCTGTGCAAAAAATGCCGGTGCATATGCTGTTTTAATTAATAGAGAAGCTGTTAAAAAAGACTATGGTCAGGACAGAGAGATACATTCACTGACAGAACTGCTGGAACTATTCCAATAATAAATGGGAGAGAACATACATTGAATAATATTGGGGAAAAAATAAAAAAACTGATTATGTATCTGAGTTTATTCTGTATCCTATCCATACTTGTATCTGGCTGCAGCAGGCAATCTGCGGGAAACCGTCAGGAAATGGAATCCGGCGGTACGGCTTCGGGGAGTTCTGTATCCGGGGAAGCTGTCCGTTCTGATGGAACAGGGGAATCCGGGGAGAAAAAAGATTCTGCGGATATCCCCCTGGAGAAGCATCAATTTTGTTCGGCAAACTGTCTTTATATGGCAGATACGGATAATCAGCAATTGATACAATATTGTATAAAGACAAATCAGGAAAAGACATATGAAGTAAAGGGGATTCTTGGCCTGCTTCTTGTTGAAGAGGACCGGATTTATTATACGAAAAGTTTTTGGAATGGAGAGAATGATGAGGAAGAACCGGAAGATTTATACCGGGTCTGCAGTATACCGATTGTTTCAAGAAAAGATGGATTGGAAGAGCCGCTTGTAGAAAGAGAAGAGCGTCTTTTTGGGGAACCTGGTATAGATAGTAATTATGACTATTTTTATCCGGTAATGGATAAAGAATCTTTTTATTATATGCCATATGATTCGGAACAACTTATCCGGTATGACAGAAAGACAAAACAGAAGGAGACGGTTCCGGTGGTTCCGTATTTTTTTGGATCCCTGTATCCTATGCTGTCAGGGCGGGTCTGCTTTTTCCAGAAAAATAGCGTGAATGTCTGGAACCGCAAAACAGGTGAGATGACAAATATTGAACTTCCGAAAAAAGATGATTATGAAAGTGAAAGCGATTTTACGTTTGATGAGGAGTATATTTATTTCACTTCATACCGGGTGGGAGTCCCAGAGGGGCCGGATATAAAGCGCGTCAACATTTCTTCAAAAGAAGAGGAAACCTTTGTGTCCGGGCGGGAGATTGCAGACATAATCTCTGAAAAAGCGGGCATAAAGGAAAGTTCGCTCAAAAGATGGGAGGCAGATTTGGATGTCGTGGGTAAATGTCTATATCTTACTCTGTCTCTCGAATGGATAGAAGGAACCTGCTATAAGATACAGGATGTGATTGTAAGCCGGGGGCTGAACGCAGAAGATAAGCTGCAATATGAGGAAGAATTGACAGAATGTATCCGCAAATATGGGAAAACAAAAAAAGGAGAACCAAAGAAATTTGACAATTTTACTTTTGGCAGCCGTGCCAAAGAGGAGAGAGGCATAAAAGAAATCTGCTACAATATGAGCTTTTTTTCAGCTATCGAAGAGGACAAGGCGTATTTAAATCCTAATACAGAGGAATTTTTTAACGGAGAAAAATACGTCCTGTTTAACCGTAAAACGGGAAATTGCAAGCAGGTCAAAAAAGGGATGCAGGAATATTATGAGTTCTATTATGACCGTGTGTGGGAAGAGGATTATAACAATTGATTGTGATACCGCATAGTATGAAAATAAAAAAGCAGGTGTAATTATGCGGGAAAATAAACGTCTTAGTGGAATTGATGTCAGTCATTGGGAGGGGAGAATCCAGTTTCGTAAAGTAAAGGAGGCTGGAATACGTCTCGTATATATTAAGGCAACACAGGGGACTACGGAAGTGGACCCTGATTTTGAGAGAAACTACCGGGAGGCGGACAGGGAGAATATCCGAATTGGTTTTTATCATTATGTCACGGCAAGGGATTTGTCGGAGGCAAGGGCACAAGCTATTTTCTTTTGGGAAAAAATAAGGGAAAAGAACCAACATGCTAAACCGGTCATGGATTTTGAAGAATTTGGGGATTTGGCGCATAAAGAAATAAGGGAAATCTCCCTGCAGTTTTTGCGGGAATTAGAAGAGAGGGCAGGAGTGAAACCGGTTCTATACAGTGATGCCACAAATGCACAAACTGTTTTTGATGATGACCGCTTACGAGAATACCCCCTGTGGATTGCACAATATGGTGTAGAACAGCCAAACATGGAAAATCCATGGAGAATCTGGAGCGGATGGCAGTATACCGATGCGGGAAGGGTAGATGGAATCGCTGGAGATGTTGACAGGGATTTTTTCAGAAGAGAAATCCTCTGGGAAACGAGAGGAGATAATTGCAAATGAAATCAATACAGGAGCGTTTACAGACAGCCTCCCACAAATGGGGCCTGACAGGAATTGTGAGTATATATGAAAAAGAGAGTCGTGGAGTTTATTGTGCGGATTCCATAGAATTTGGTTCCGTAATTTTAAAGATAAATGCCAACATTGATTCTTTAGCCAGAGAATTTCATACATTGAACGATATGAGAGGCACGGCATGCTGTCAGGCATATGCTTTTGACAGCATATATGGTCTGCTCCTGGAGGAGAAGATTTTACCGGGTACGGCATTAAAACAGGAGCCGGATTGGGAGAAAAGAGCTGCGGATTTTGCACAGGTGTTTGAAAAGATTCATACTCTGCCAAAAGACAGTACAAATTACAGCAGTTATTTAAATTGGGTGCAAAGAGCCTGCAGGTCAGTGGAAAACCAAAGGAATAAGGAACTTTCAGACGGGATGCATCTTGCGGTAACGATTGCGGAAAACATGTTTAAGAAATATCCGGAAAGGGAACTTTTGCATGGCGATTTGCATCATGAAAATATATTGCAGAACAAGTCCGGAAATTATGTAATCGTTGACCCTAAAGGCGTTATCGGACCGCCTGTTTTTGATATTCCCCGATATGTATTAAATGAGCTGGATAAGTGTGACGATTCCCTGCGGGAAGTTCATATTGATAAAGTAATCCATATATTATCCCGCCTTCTGAAATATTCTGTCAATGATATTTACCGGCTTTTCTTTATGGAGGTAATGCTCGCAAATGCCTGGAACTTTGAAAGCGGGGAGGAACTCGAGGAAAAAGATATTAAGTTTGCATGGAAGGTTTTGTCTGCCAGACATCTGGAAAATGTGTCTGGATAAAAAGGCTCATGGCGTGTTCCGGATTGGCTTTCAGATTATGTTTGTCAATATCTTTTTTAAATTCAGAATATACAAAATTCGTTTCACTTTCTGAAATCTCGTGTCTGGATTTAATTCGGAACTGACCGTTTGCTTCCTGTTTTTTATAATATTTATATAAATCGCAAATCTCAGATACATCATCCGGTTCTACAGGCTCTGTACAGGTATACGCGCAGTTTATCTGCGTGGCATTTTCGATATCTGGCAGATGATAGCATTCATATAAATAACCCTTTTGTCCCATATAGATATCAAAAAAGGCATTTTCATAATATTCATTGTAAATCAAAATTCCATTTTCATCAAAACCGTATGGATAAAAGCTGAATGGCTTCGGAACAGGTTTCACTGCATATAGCAAAGCTACCAGGGGATTGGATGCAAAGTATATATAGGGCCTGCCATGTTCGGATAAAAATGGCAGTAACTGCGTTAGATTGCCAATACTGCTGCCGTGGTAAAACGTCATAAAAACCTCCATAAGTAAAATTTATTCGTTTTGTTGCTAAAAATTATATCATACTGAAATGGGTATTTCAATTAAGTAGAGATATAGTGTAATTTTAATGACGGGAATACAAACGATACTTGTAAAAATAAAAAAATCTGTTATAATAAAACATACTATTAGGGATGTGAAGAAATGCACGAAAAGGTATATAATGATGTTGTAAGTGGCAGATGTGATAATAATATCCGTTTTGCTGATTTTCAAAATCTCATTATAGATTTAGGGTTTGAATTAAAGGGACAAAAAGGTTCCCATAAATCCTATTATCATAAAGAAATAAACGAACGCATGACAATACAGAATGCAGGTTCTAAAGCAAAAGGATATCAGGTAAGACAACTAAAAAATATTATTGAAAAACATGGATTATAATGGGGGTATACATGGCAGAATATTCTATTATTATACAATATGATAATGTTGATAAAATTTTTGTGGCGAGTATTCCGGAACTCCCCGGATGTATGGCACATGGAGAAACAAAGGAACAGGCATTGAAAGAAATTGAAATAGCAAAAGAACTTTGGATAGAGACAGCAAAAGAAGAAGGGGTTGACGTTCCAAAGCCCTGCTTTTTAAACTCTGTATCGATTTAGTTGTTAGTCAGGTATAATATAAAATTTACGTGGACTCTTGACTCATTGATTTGGATCTTGAGTCCTTTTTAGAATCAGCTCAATGATAGAATGGAGAACGAATCATGAAACATACAAATTATAAAGCCATAGAGGATTATATGTGTCAGTGTATGT
>CAYNOE010000209.1:0-5450 GCA_964398745.1 uncultured Lachnobacterium sp. | reverse complement strand
GAGTGTAAATCTTGCCGTTACTTCTGATACACGCTCAGAACCTTTGTTGATTACGATAAACTGGATCAGCACCAGCACGATAAATACAATCGTACCGACAACCATATTCCCGCCACCGACAAAATCACCGAAAGTTGTAACTACATTACCCGGTTCTCCGGTCAGAAGAATCAGTCTTGTGGATGATACGTTCAGTGAAATTCTAAAAATCGTTGTGAACAAAAGCAGTGTCGGAAAAAAAGACATATCCAGCACTTCCTTCACAAACAATACATTAAACAAAATAATAAGGGCAAACGAAATATTAATTGCAAGCATGCAGTCCAGCAGGAGGGACGGGATTGGTATGATAAAGAAAATAACCGCACACAGCAAATATAATCCCACTCCAATATCCGCTTTTTTCAACATCTTTCATGCCCTCCCTTCTAAAAAATATGGCATCTCTGTCCCCACTTAAGTATATTATGCACCTGTGCCCTGTTTATTGCGGTAAATCATCGCAAGTACTTCCGCCACTGCCTGGTACAGCTCCGGCGGGATTTCCGCGCCTATATCCACATTATGATAGAGCATTCTTGCAAGTGGCTTGTCCTCTACAATTTCAATATTGTTTTCCTTTGCAATCTCCTTAATTCTCTGGGCAATGTAATCCTCGCCCTTTGCAAGAACCACAGGTGCCCGTCCCTCTCCGGCATCATACTTTAAGGCAACCGCCAGATGCGTCGGGTTTGTAATTACAACGTCTGCCTTTGGAACGTCCTGCATCATACGCTTCCGGGAAACCTCGCGCATTTTCTGGCGCTGTCGTCCCTTAATCTGCGGATCTCCTTCAGTATTCTTATACTCATCCTTGACCTCCTGTTTGGTCATCTTCATGTCTTCGTTAAATTTGTGTTTCTGGTATATGTAATCCACAATTCCAACAACCAGATAAACAAAAGCAATTTTAAGTCCTGCATTAATAATGAGAGTACCGACAAGTGCCACTGCCTGGTTCAGGGACAGGTCATAAAGGATAAAAACCTCATCCACATGGTCACGTATTGACGTATAGGCAACATAGACTATAATGCCGATTTTTAATATGGACTTAACCAGTTCAAACAGCGCATCCTTGGACAGAATCCGTTTAAACCCACTGATGGGATTAAACTTGGACAGCCTCGGCTGCATAGGCTTTGACGAAACCTTCCAGCCAACCTGTATCAGGCTGATTAAAAAGGAAACGATAAAACCGAAGGCAAAAAACGGAAGTACAATTAAAAGTAACCGCGTAACAACCGTAAAAAGCAGCGTTGTGACCGCCTTTGCTGAAAGAAATCCTTCATTCATGCTTACAAAATCCGCCATATTGTTGTAGATGTAGCCAAACATATACAACAGATTATCTCCCACAAAAGAAATAAAAATCTTAAGACAGAGAAACAGGACAATCAGTTCAAAAGCGGAAGTTAATTCCTTGCTTTTGGCAACCTTACCATCCGCCCGCGCATCCTGCAGCTTTTTGGCAGTGGCCGGTTCGGTCTTCTCACCGCCATCCCCGTCCTTTGCAAACCACTGTAAATTATAAGGTAAAAGACAGCTGTTACTATTCAGTTTATGTTCCGTACATACCCTCTGCAATGAGCCTCACCATCGTTTTAATTTCCCTGAATATGTAATCTGCCACATTCGGCAGCAGAAACACCATAACCAGTAATACCAGAAAACCAACCAGAACCTTAAGCTGCATACCAATGGAAAACATATTCATCTGCGGCGCAACCTTTGCCATTACGCCAAGTACGCAGTTTAGTACCATAATACAGGCAAATACCGGAAGAAAAATCCGAAAACCTATAACAAACAAATCTACCATATACTTAAGCATTGCGGAAAACAGATGATCCCAGTTAAACTGCTGTCCGTTTAACGGAATGACCGAAAACGAATCCGCTAGTGCTTTCACCAGATAACTCTGCAGGTTCGAGGTAAGCAAAAGCAAAAGTATAAGGTAATAATACAAAGTACCTGTCAGTGTGGACTCGGTCTTCATATCCGCATTAAACTGTGTCGCCATGGAAAGACCGATATCCATATCAATAATATTACCTGCAAACAAAACAATAGAATTACAGATATTAGCACCGAAACCAATCAAAAGCCCTGTAATTCCCTCCTTTAACACGGCAAGCGCATAACCGACTACACTTTCGTAATCCAGCTCCGGCCGTGAAACAACCCCATATAAAATCAGCGCAATAAAAGCTGACAATCCTATTTTTGCCCGGCTGGGAACCCCTTCCTGTCCCAGAAACGGAGCAATAAAAACAAAGCAGGAAACTCTGACCATGATCAAAAGCCAATATTCAAAATTTTCAATTGTAAATGAATAATTTATCATAGTCCTGCACTATCCCATACTCAGATAAGTACTGAAATTTGACCACAGACGTTCAATCAGTCTGCTCATATTGTCCAGCATCCATGAACCGCAGAGCATCAGTGCTACAAAAACTGCAAGAATCTTTGGTACGAATGTAAGTGTCTGCTCCTGTATGGAAGTAACCGTCTGAAAAATACTGATAATCAGACCTACAACCAGTGATACAACCAGAAGGGGGGCAGATGTTATAATAATTGTATAAATTGCATCCCTTGCAATATCAAGGATTGCTTCCTGTGAAATCATTCATACACCTCCCGTCAGTAAAATGTATGGACAAGGGAACCAATGACAAGATTCCACCCGTCCGCCAGAATAAACAGCAAAATCTTAAAAGGCAGAGAAATTGTTGTCGGCGGCAGCATCATCATACCCATGGACATAAGCACGGAAGACACTACCATATCTATCACTATAAACGGGATATAGATTAAAAATCCCATGATAAATGCTTTTCTAAGTTCACCAAGAATAAACGCAGGAACCAGCACGGTAAACGGAATCTCAGTCAGGTCATCCCCGTCCTTATAGGTTTCCCCGGAAATCTCCGTAAAAAGGTTCACATCTTTTGTCTGAAGCTTTCCCTCGTTAATCATAAAGGAACGGATTGGCTCCTCTGCAGCCTCTAAAAACTCCTGCTGACTGATTTCCCCTTTATCCAGCGGCTGGATTGCGTTTTCATTAATCTGCTGAAAGGTCGGCCACATAATAAAAAACGTCAAAAACAGCGCCAGTCCAACCAGGATCTGGTTTGGCGGTGCTGTCTGGGTACCGATCGCAGTACGGACAAAATGCAGTACTATGATAATTCTTGTAAAAGAAGTCATCATAATCAGAATGGACGGAGCCAGTGAAAGTATTGTTAGTATTAAAAGCATCCGCACCGGCGTGGACATTGATCCATTTTCGTTATTGAGATTAATGGAAAGCCCGCCTGTACTATCGTTGTTATTGTCCTCTGTTTCGGTATCCTCCCGGCCGGACCGTGTTTCTCCGATACTATCCGGATCCATGGAAGCCGCCTGAATTGCTGCCGGGTGAACGGCAGTAAATACAATTGTAAGTATCAGCACTGCAAAAGCAAATACAAAGCTTGCCATACAGTACATTTTTTTATGTCTGTTCATATCAATCCCGCTTCTTCGGAAGCTTATCCTTAAGCCTGTTTAAAATATCAGAAAAGGCTTCTGTCTGTGTTTTTGCCTCTGCTGCAAAGGAAACATCCTTAAGCTGCTCCTTTGTCAGTTCGGCAAGCAGATGTACCTCTTCCCTGCCAACCGCTACTACAAGATATACAGTTCCGGCTTCCACAATAGTGATATACTTGTTGTTTCCAACACCGATTGTTTCCACAATCCTGAGATTTTTGTTTGTACTGCGTGCCTGCTGAAGTCCGCCCATCCACTTCGTGGTAAGGTAGACAATCACAAGGACAAATACAAATATAACAAGCGCACCGAGAAGCTCTACAAAACTCTTTAACGGACTGGTTAATAAAATACACATATAATTTGTCATAATCCTAAGGCTTTGCGGAATTTACAATTTCAGTAATACGCACGCCAAAACTCTCTTCAATTACTACTACTTCGCCTTTTGCAACGAACTTTCCATTTACAAGCACATCAATCGGCTCTCCGGCTATTTTGTTAAGTTCTATAATCTTACCCGGACCCAGATCCAGAATGTCTGAAATGGATTTCTGAGTACGTCCAAGTTCCACTGTTACATTCAGTGGCACATCCATAATAAGATCAATATTTTCCGGAGCATAAGCCCCTGCAGCTCCTCCGGCAAATGCCGAAAACTGTGCTGGCTGAACATTAACCGGCTGCCCTACTGGTGCCGTCATCATTGGCTGTCCCATAATTGGCTGACCTCCCATCGGTACTGGTGCAGGTGCTGGCGCTGGTGCCGCTGCCTGCGATACTTGTGTCTGTGGTGCTGCTTCCTGTGATGGCGGCGGTGGCGGCGCAGTTTCTTTTACGCTGTCACTGTCTTTTTCCATATTTGTCTTAACGCCCTGACACATATCTCTTGCAAATGAAATCGGATACAGCTGCATAATCTCACTGTCTATCAAATCTCCGATTTCCATTCGGAATGCGATTTTAACGAATTTTCCGGTAAGAAATTCATCGATCATGGCTTCATCCACATTATCTGCCAGATCAACCAGACTTGCATTTGGCGGACTGATATCAATTTTTTTATCAAGCATGGAAGACATCGATGTTGCTGCCGAACCCATCATCTGGTTCATTGCCTCACTAATTGCACTAAGATGCAGTTCTCCCAGTTCCCCGTCTGTATTTGTTCCATCACCACCCATCATGAGGTCGGTAATTACCTTGACATCGTTATCCTTTAAAACCAGAATATTGCTTCCATCCAGTCCTACCGTATAAGCAATCCTTATAAATACACATGGTCTTTCATACTGCTCTACGATGTCATCCCAGGTTGCATAGGATACCACAGGCGTTGAAATCTCAACCTTGCGGTTTACCAGCGAAAACAGCGTGGTTGCTGCTGTCCCCATGCTTATGTTGGCGATTTCGCCAATTGCATCCTGTTCAGATCCAGAAAGTAAGTTTTCTTCTCCGGCGGTGTCTTCCGCAGCACTGTCATCCCCCGGTGAGTTCAGCAGTGCGTTGATTTCCTCCTGAGATAATACTCCATCCATAATTTATTGCTCCTCTCTGATTACTGAAGTAACCCTGACTGCATAGTTATCCCCTGCAGAGCCGGGTAATGCAGTAAACTTACAGATATTTCCTACATAAATGTCCAGTTCCTCTTCTGCCTTTCTGTCCAGGCGGATAATATCCCCGGGCTGTAGCATGGCAAAATCGTTTACCGAAATGGAACTGTTTCCAAGAACCGCCTTAATCGGAATCTGCGCACGCCGGATTAACGATTCAATCGCCTCGGTGTAATCCGTATTATCCTGATTCTGCAGATTGGAATACCAGTATTTGGTATTCAGCTTATCCATCACGTCTTCCAGTGTAATATACGG
>CAYNOE010000208.1:0-5470 GCA_964398745.1 uncultured Lachnobacterium sp. | reverse complement strand
CCGCTCGGAAATATGGCGGCCGTCGTGCCATCCCACTCAATATGGTCAATCAAAAGCTGGACAATGCTTTTGCGCGTGTCATAATCCAATCTGCCCCAGAGCTTTTCATCAAAGTGAAGGAGCGTGTTCAGGTATTCCCGGAGCTTTGATGTGCCCGGAGTTTCCTTTTTCTGCTGCAAAGCCTCCAGTTCCCGTTTCTGATTCTTAATCTCCGCAGAGATTTCCTCCATCCGCTGAAACAGGACAGCCTCTACTTCCTCGGAAGTGGCGTTTTCCATGGACTTTACAAGCCGGTCCAATTTCCTGCGGTTGCCCTCAATAGCATGTTTCAAAAGCATTTCCTCTGAATCAGCAAGAACCGGTGAATCAAGCTCGGATTTGATAGCGTCAAGAATACTGTCATCCTCTGCCTGAAACTGCCGATACATCTTAAACAGATAAGATACGACCGCTTCGTCCAGTAAATTCCCCTGTACATTTTTCTGCCGGCAAAGCCCTCCCTTGCTCCGACTCTTTGTCTCACATAGATAAGAAAAGCGGCGCTCCCCCTTCTCCGTCCGTGTTCCGGTGCTTTTGGGCCTCATCAGAGAGCCACAACTGCAATACACAAGCCCGGACAAAAGGGCCTGGTTTGTTCTGGCACGGCGGAATGCATATTTGCTCTGTGATTTCAGACGCTCCTGCACCTGAATCCACAGACTGCTCTCAATAACAGGAATATGCTCCCCGACGGCAATAATCCAGTCGGACTTTTCATTGAAACGCCTGGCTCCGTTCCGGTGGTGTTCATTTGTCTTGTTATAGCCGATAAGCCCATGTTCCCCCGTAAAAGCCTCTTTGTCGGTATAGATTGCATACTCATTCTCAAGCAGATATTCATAAGCGTCTGCATCCGCTGTACAATATACCGGATTCATCAGGATAAATTTCAGGCTGTAGTTCGAGAAATTCACTCCGTTTCTGCTCCTGATGTCATGGTTCATCAGAAAGCCCGACAATTTAGTGAGAGAACCCAGTTCGAGATATTTATTATAAATTCGCCTTACGGTGTCAAGTTCCTCCGGCTTTTCCGTTAATTTAAAGTAAGAGCGCACTTTCCCCTGACGCTCGAAGCTGATTTTTTCACTCTCAAATCCGAGCGGCGTAGTTCCTCCAAGCCAACGCCCGGTCTTTGCCAGCGCTGTCATATTGTCCACGATACGCTCTGTAATCGTGTCCCTTTCCAGCTCGGCAAAGGCAGAGGTGATATTCATCATCGCACGCCCCATCGGTTTGGTCGTGTCGAAAGATTCCGAAACAGAGACAAACGCCACGTCTGCCAACTCCAGCTTTTTGATAAAGTTAGAGAAGTCAGACACGCTGCGGCTGACCCGGTCGAGGCGGTAGCACACAAAATAGTCGTACTGCGCCAGTTCTCCCAACAGCTTTTTCATCGCCGGCCGTTCAAAGTCCTTTCCCGAATACCCCTCGTCCTCATAGACTACAAACTCTATGCTCTCTTCCGGTTTATGTAACATGTACAGGCAATATTTCCTGCATTCGTCAACCTGATTCGCAATCGACTCCCCCTTTCCTGTAAATCTGGATTTTCGGGAGTAAATCG
Source organism: uncultured Lachnobacterium sp. (assembly GCA_964398745.1). Lineage (GTDB taxonomy): Bacteria > Bacillota > Clostridia > Lachnospirales > Lachnospiraceae > Roseburia. Next base: position 3,867 of record CAYNOE010000208.1, on the reverse strand, counting down.
CAATACGCGTGATGTCTTTTGATTTCATGTGTCCCTCCTTCATAATAAAAGTGGTGCTGCCTTCCCACAAGCTTTGTTAAAGTCTGCGGGGTCTGATAAATGCAGACGGTCCTTGTGCCCTGCACTGAGAGCAGTTCAGACCGTCCGGCTGGTACAGGATATCACATCCTGTACGGTTAATTGTTCCCTGCGCCTATGGAAACAGCCTCCTCATCGCTTCCATGTCGTTGGCGCTTAAATTCAATGACGAGATAAAGCTGCGGATTGCCAAACGATGTGCTTTTGCCAGATTATTGCGCAGCGTCCTCTCGCCCTCCGGCGTCCGTGGATTCAGGATGAAACGCACGGTCGGTGTTGGTGCCTGACGGGACATAGGGTGCCTCCTTTATGTAATGATGTTTCTGGATTCACATATATAATATGTGGGTATTTTAGCGAAAATTAACAAAAATCATGCCTACTCCGAATCCAAGATATTTTTTGAGATGCAAATAAATCTTCGGTTGTCATGAATCTTGGCAGCCTTAGGCAGTTTTGTCGTATAACGTTTGATTTTTCCGTCCATTTTACGAACAAGAAATCCACTGGAATCCAAAACGGATTTCAGGTATGAAACATCAATTATAGCCGAACTTTCCCCTCGGGCTTTGGCATACTCCGAGATTCTTGCGAATAACCACTGGGGATGAATGTAGAAATAGTCCTCGCTCACATACAAATCTGCTTTTAGCGGGCAAGTGTTCTCAAGATCGCCAATCATGCAAGGAGATTCTTCGCAAAAATTCTGTATTGTTCGTCGAATCTGACTTATCGGGTCCGTCTCCACCATTTCACGTTGATTTTCAAGCAAAACATAACGGAATTCGTCCCGAAAAACATGAAGCTCGTGCTCCAGCACTTCATCAGACATTAAACCAAGATGGGTAAAATAGGCAAAAAGAATACACATTGCTGTTTCCATCTGTGCCTGATATTCGGCAAAACGAGCCACCTCGTAAGTATTCTGGAAATCTCTCCGAACCAGAATTACGTTTTCCTTGATAAACTGAAAGATTTCGGTTTGATTCTTCTCAACATAAGCAAGAAAATTCCAAAGAAATCCAGGGAGAATATCCAAATTACACTGGTAAAATGACAACAGCTCATTATTGACCGTGTCCTGCCGGATTTTCAAGGTTACACACCGGCTTCTGGACGAAGCAACGCCAGTAAAGTATTCACCTGTGAACAAACAAAGTCCGGCAGCCTTGTAACTGATTTTTTCTGCCTGTTCCCCAGACAAAAAATCCGTATTTCTTGCCGTTTCTGATGCATCACCAAAAAGGCGGCAGATATGTTCAAGAGCAGACTCTATACGCCGTTGAAGCATTTTGTCAGTGGTTGGCATCAAGTCGTCCACAATCATAATCGCGTCCTTGAATTTTCTGAGACGCTGTTCAATTCCGGCAGGGGTAGCTGTTTTGAATGTTACGCTTGGACTCATCCCCGGTTCACGTTTATTCAAATTGGCCATTGTCATTGCCAGGCTTGTCTTTCGACTGCTTCTTGGTCCCAAAATTCCCAAAATAAATTTGGGTACAACACCAGCAGCACTAAAAAATGTGTACAAGGTAGACAAAATCACATATGCCATAATAATGATGGCTGCCTTTGATTTGGTCAACAACCGCATGTCCCAGAAATATTTTGCCAAGGCTGTCTCAACATAACGAGACACAGGATATATGCGACTGCCCTCCTCCTCTACCTCTACTGAATATGTCGAATCTACTACATTGCCCTGATGGGTTATCATCCTCCAATTACCCCGCTTATCTTTATACCAGCCCTCGCTTTGCACCTTGAACTTCTCGTTTTCCAGAATATCGCCGCACAAGCTCTCGAGATATTCACGTAAAAGCCTCGGATTCTGACAGGTCAATCCCTGATAGTCTCTGTACCAGTTACCGTCACGAAATACAGCAATCGGAAGGCACAGCTTCTTTTTAAAACCATTTACTGCCACAACAGTGAACTCAACTTCAGAATCGCCATTTGCCTTTGTCACAAGAACCCGGTCATCAAGAACGGTGAAGTTAGCAATTTCCTCGTCGTCCTCATCCAAAAGCTTATTATCGAACTGATTCACATGTTTGGTAATTGAAACAACAGTTGCTTTGTCTTCCATGTGGGCTAACGGAAAATACTGTGGTGCATTAGGATAGAGTGAGAGCAAAGCAAGTTCTTCCTGTCTCTCGGCAGCCACCATATCGTTATAGCACTCGGTGGTTGCAATTTCCATCTGACCTCTGACATCATTTGTAATATCCGGGGACCAACCGCCGACACCATTGTGTTCAGTTACAATTTCCTGCATAGCAAATGCCATGCGGGAAGAAATCTCGGATTTACTCATCACCATCCCCCCCTTTCCATAAGTATCATGTTTGCCAAAACATATTCGCGTGCTGTTAATCCATTAAGAACAGCTTCCATGCAGGACTTGTCATCCGGATATGCCATAGCACCAATTCGTAACATTTTGTGATACGCCTCCTGTCCCTCTGTGAGCATAATGACCAAATTTTTTGAGCCATCGTTATTACCGAAAAATGCGTTTTCGAAATCCCGGCACATGTCAGAGAACTCCTGATTAAGACTTTTGAACCCGTATGGATTCAATGGAATCATCCCTTCCAAATCACTACCTCCTTTGCATTATTTTTTATCACAACACCATTATAGCCAATAAAAGACACGAAATATAACGAATTTGCGACAAATAAATTGATATTTTTTCTATTTTACTTGCATAAATCACAAAAAATATTACAATAAATAGAAATTACAGAAAATTATATGAGGGTTATAAAATGAGCAAATTGACAAGCCACTCTGCCACAGAGCCAATCAATGACAATCTGGCCGTTTTTTCATCTGTCGACGAGCTGAAGGAAACCAGGAATATCCTTCGTTACCGCTTTTCCTTTGATTTTCGGGATGCCTATTATAATAAGAAACAATCCGTACAAGAGGATAAGGACGTTATACAACAGGTTTTTGCTTTACCTGTTTTTACTGCCGACAACACATTTCGGATACCTGTAGAATTGTTCGGCACGAGTAATTTTTATTACAGGCATGACGACAAAATTACGGAAGCCATTCACTCTCACTGCATTATCTCTGCACTCCACACCGTAAAGTACTTATTATGGCGCGAGGGTAGCGATGATGAGAACCAAAAAGTGGTAAAGGGGAACACGGCTGCCAAATATGTAAGTGAACATTTGGAAGAAGGAACACCGGGATATTATTACCTAAACTCAATAGAATACGATGATAGCCGCCTCAATATCCTAAGCTTTGATTACCCGTCATATGAATCGAAAGTGAGCAATTTTTTTAGACATATGAAAGAGGAAGATATAAAGCCTGATATGAAGTTTGCCTATTCTCTACTGGGTAAGTATTCCTACCGAGAGAGAGATAACAAAAAAACGAACGCTGGTGATTTGGAAATCCCCATATATAATCTGGATTTGTACCATCATATAATTTCCAACAAGGACTTCTTTATGAATAAAACACATATTCGGAATAACATGAATAGGGAATCTTTTGTTAGCTATATGAATTCGTATGGAAGGATAGCTTCTTCAGCAGCATTCAATTCATCAGCGGAGGCTAAAGTTGACAATCTCCTACTTCGCTATCAGTTAGAGCGCTACTTCAACGCCTCATTATATGAGTATTTGTTCAAAAAACATAAAAACCATCACGAGAATTCAGAAAATAATATTATATTATCCGGAGATAACTACTTTGCAATCATACAAAAATTCTCTTTATTACCAAATGTGTTCTCGAGACATATTTTTGCAGACT
>CAYNOE010000207.1:2947-5492 GCA_964398745.1 uncultured Lachnobacterium sp. | reverse complement strand
ATAAAAACTGTGTGGAACTTTATTATGAAAGCCAGTGCCGTCTGTATATATGGGAGACCGTGCTGGAAGCTGCCTGTGTTGCGGCAGCACTGGTTAGTTTTTTTCGGCCTGCTAAAAAAAATGGTGAATTGTCCCAATATATGGTATAATAAGCAAAAAGTGCGAATTAGACACTTGAAATATTATACATGGAGGGACGAAAATGTTAGAAAAAATGTTTCAACTGAAAGAAAACCATACGAACGTCCGGACGGAAGTCATTGCAGGATTTACTACATTTATGACAATGGCTTACATTCTGGCAGTTAATCCGAATCTGCTTTCGGCAGCGGGAATGGATGCAACAGCGGTGCTGATTGCAACCTGTCTGGCATCATTTGTGGGTACACTGTTCATGGCGCTGCTTGCAAACTATCCGTTTGCACTTGCTCCGGGAATGGGACTGAATGCGTACTTTGCGTTTACGGTGTGCGGAACCATGGGCTATTCATGGCAGGTGGCGCTGATGGCAGTGTTTATAGAAGGTGTAATTTTTATTGTACTGTCATTAACCCATGTCCGTGAAGCTGTTTTCAATGCCATTCCGGCTACACTGAAAAAAGGTGTGAGTGCCGGAATCGGTCTGTTTATCGCGTTTATCGGTCTGCAGGGGGCGCATATTGTCGTGGATAATTCATCCACACTCCTGACTTATGTGGATTTCCGGGCAAACTGGCATACGGAAGGAATCTGTGCGCTTTTGGCGTTAATTGGACTTCTTCTGACAACGGTTTTATATATTAAAAAAGTAAAAGGTTCCATTTTGATAGGAATTCTGGCAACATGGATTCTTGGAATGATTTGCCAGGCAGCGGGAATTTATCATGTGGATGCGGAAGCTGGATTTTATTCCCTGTATCCGGTCTTTGCACTTACAGATTTTACAAAGCTTGGGGAAACCTTCGGACAGTGTTTTACTGCTGATTTCAGCGGTGTCGGCGTACTGAATTTTATTGTTGTGCTGCTGTCGTTTTTATTTGTGGACATGTTTGACACGATTGGAACCCTGATTGGTGTGTCTGATAAAGCCGGGATGCTGGACAAGGACGGGAAGCTTCCGCGTGTGAAGCAGGCGCTTCTGGCGGACGCAGTTGCAACCTCTGCAGGCGCAGTATTTGGTACATCAACAACCACAACTTTTGTGGAAAGCTCTGCAGGCGTTGGCGCAGGAGCAAGAACGGGACTTGCCTCTGTGGTTACCGGCGGCATGTTTCTGGTGGCGATTTTCTTCGCACCGATTTTTACTGCAATTCCGGGATTTGCAACTGCACCGGCACTGGTTTTTGTAGGATTTTTGATGTTGTCTGCAATTGTTAAAATTGATTTTAATGACCTGACAGAAGCTGTTCCGGCATATCTCTGCCTGATTGCAATGCCGCTTATGTACAGTATTGCAGAAGGGATTGCAATCGGCGTAATCTCTTATGTGCTGATTAATCTGATTTGCGGAAAGGCAAAGAAAATCACACCACTTATGTATGTTCTGGCGGTGCTGTTTATCTGCAAGTATATTTTCCTGTAAACAGGAGTCATAAATATGCAGAAGTATAAGATTATGATAGTTGATGATGAGCCGGATATTCTGGATTTACTTGAAAAGACTCTGATGACAGAGGGAGATTATACAATTATAAAAGCGGAAAATGGTATTTCTGCTGTAAACATCTGCAGGGAAACCAACCCTGATGTTATGATTCTTGACGTTATGCTTCCTGACATGGACGGCTATGAAGTCTGTAAACAAATCCGGGGATTTTCCCTCTGTCCGGTTTTGTTTCTTTCCTCAAAAGATGATGAGCTGGATAAAATACTTGGACTGGCAGTCGGCGGGGACGATTATGTAACAAAGCCGTTCAGCCCGAAGGAAGTGGCATACCGCATAAAAGCACAGCTTCGGCGCGCTGGCTATAAACAAAACCCTTCTAAAAACCATATTCTTAAAATCGGGGACCTGGCAATTGATACAGAAGGATGCAGGGTACAAAAAGGCTGTGCACCCATAGAATTAACGGCGCGGGAATTTGAAATCCTGCATTATCTGGCGGAAAATAAAGGACGGGTCATAAGCCGTGAACGTTTATATGAAACCATCTGGGGGGAAGACAGCTTTGGATGTGATAATACAGTTATGGTGCATATCCGCCACCTGCGTGAAAAGATAGAGGATAATCCCGCAGCCCCGGAGTATATTATCACGATGAAAGGCCTGGGTTATAAGCTGGTGGAACCATATGAAAAGTAAAACAAATGCTAATCCGTTTTTTCGCATATTTGTTTTTGCGGCAGTTCTGGTTCTGACAGCAGCCGTTGCCGCGCTTGGCTTATTTTATTATATATTTGGGATAACGGAGCCGGAAGGTCTGAGTCTGGCGTCATGGCCAAAGAACTTTACGGACAGTTTTTCGGTATGGATGGAAAACAGGGCTGGAACTCTTTATATTGAGGATATTGCAATTGACCGCCTGGATGAGTACGGGCTGTGGCTTCAGGTCATTGATGAAAACGG
>CAYNOE010000207.1:0-2847 GCA_964398745.1 uncultured Lachnobacterium sp. | reverse complement strand
GGCAGCTTTGAAAAATGGAGCTATCTGATTGGATTTCCTTATCCTATAGGAAAATATATGCTTTATTATAACGGGGAACATGTGAAACGTCTTTTTCCTGTTTTCAGCATGGGATTATGTTTCGTATTAGTTATCATCACTATCTCTGTGCTTGTGTACGGCTTCTGGCTCACGGGGCGTATGTCAAAGATTACAAAAGGGATTGACAGAATAGCACGCCGTTCCTATTCACCAATTCCAGAAAAAGGAATGTTTTGTGAAGTATATTCGGAACTCAATAAAATGAATACGGAAATCGAAAACAGTGATAAATTGCAGAAGGACACCGACCGGACACGCCAGGAATGGATTTCTAATATAACACATGATTTAAAGACCCTGCTTTCTCCAGTGAAAGGCTATGCAGAGCTGCTTTCAGACGGTTCTGCGGCGGACAGTGACACTGTGCAGGAATATGGAAGAATTATTTTAAAAAATATCAGTCATGCGGAAAGGCTGATTAATGATTTAAAACTGACTTACCAGCTTGAAGCAGGCGTTATACCATTTCACCCGAAAGAGACAGGGTTTGTCCGTTTTCTCAGGGAGGTAGTAATTGATATTGTGAACGACCCGGCATTCTGCAGCCGCAGCATAGAGTTTTACAGTGATACAGAGGAAATTACTGTAAATATTGATGCAGATTTGTTCCGCCGTGCCATAGGAAACCTTATCGTGAATGCTCTTACGCACAACCCGCCCGAAACAAAGGTGACGGTGGCTGTAATTGCAGGACCAGAAGGAGAAGTATCCGTTACCGTGAAAGACAACGGGGCTGGGATGGACAGTGGGGAAGTGGAAGAGATGTTTAACCGGTATTACAGGGGGACAAGTACAAAAGAAAAGCCGGAAGGCAGCGGTCTGGGACTTGCGATTGCGAAGCAGATTGTAACACTGCACGGAGGGGATATTTCGGTAACGAGTAGTGGGGAGGGAACAAAGATAAAATGTCGGATTTCCTAAAAAAACTCCCATTGGACACATCGCGGAGAGGTGTGGGAGTTTTTCTTAAAATGCGCAGGAAGCCTGATGATGGAACTATCCTTGTTTCATATGCAAATATTCCATAAGGGCGTTTTGAAATACTTTTGAGCAGTTTACACCGTCTTCATCAGCCTTTGCAGCAAGCCATGCGGGAAGAGAAAGTGTTTTCTTCACAAATTTACTATTGATGCGTTCTCTGACGGGAGGCATAAAAACCTCAATAAGCACAGGCACCTGGTTAGGGGCAAGGGTAATACTGGTAATTGGTGTTGGAACAGGCAGCTCCTCATTGTCCTGCTCCATACCCCAGATGTGAAGTCCCATTGCTTCCCTGGCATTTTTCAGTGCCATGTCAGTATCACCAGCATCAGCGCAGGGACAGCATCCCGGTAAATCCGGAAATTCAATGCATATACCATCAGTGTCATAAGAAAATACTGCAACATATGAATACCTGTCTTTTATCATTAAGATCCCTCCTGTAAATATTTATGGAAATATGATTCCCGATTGTTTTGAAATACTCTTAAGTGTTCCGGATGGAATATCTTTTCTTGGATGTGTGATTGTAACTTTACCTTTTTTAAAAGGATGCTTGAACTGATGATGGTCGCCGTCACAGCCAACTTCATACCATCCGTCTTTCTTAAGTATTTCAAGAACTTCTCTTGATGAGTAACTTTTCATGTACAGGATTTCTCCTTATATATAGATGTTAATACATAATAAATTACGTGTCAATATAAAATATAAATTTGCTCTTTCCAATTCAGGGGCATTGAAATTAATATAAACTTAAGACACAGAAAATCCCGGCTTAAGACAGATGGCTTATGCTTTAAAGCAGTAGTCATCTGTTTTTATATTTTTATCCGGAGGTTTTCATATGGAATTACAGTTACAGAATTTAAGCAGACAGTTTGGCAGGAAATGTGCGGTTGACAATATAAATGCCACCCTGGCGCCGGGGGTCTATGGTCTGCTTGGTGCAAACGGCGCAGGAAAGACAACCCTGATGCGGATGATATGCGGCGTGTTAAAAGCCACTTCCGGAAATATCCGCCTGAACGGGAAAACGGTGCAGGAGCTGGGAGAACGTTATTATGCCCGGTTAGGGTATATGCCGCAGGATTTTGGTTTTTATCCTGATTTTACTGCCCGTGAATTTATGCTGTATATGGCGGCGGTAAAAGGTCTGGACAAAAAAAGTGCAAAATCCCGGACGGAGGAACTGCTTTATATGGTGAATCTGCAGGAAGCAGCAGATAAAAAAATCAGGTCTTATTCGGGCGGTATGAAGCAGCGTCTGGGAATTGCACAGGCAGAACTGAATCATCCGTCTGTACTGATACTTGATGAGCCAACCGCGGGACTTGATCCTAAAGAAAGGATACGCTTCCGCAATCTCATTTCCAGCTTTGCAAAAGAAAAAATCGTGATTTTGTCAACACATATTGTATCTGATGTTTCCTGTATTGCAGATACCATTCTGATGATGAAAAACGGCAGGTTTTTACTGCAGGAACCAATGGACGCGGTTACGGACAGCATCAGGGGAAAGGTGTGGGAAGTGCTGGCAGATGAACGGGAGGCGGCGGAATATGGCAGGAGATTTTCGGTTGTCAGCCTGCACCATGAAAACAATATGGTACGGCTGCGGATTGTTAATGAAACTTCACCGGCAGCAGGTGCTGTTTCCGTGGAGCCGGGGCTGGAGGATTTATTTCGGTATCATTTTGGGGATGTGTCAAGTTTTCTATGAAAACTTGACATGCAGCGTCCGCTCATTTGCCGAAGGCAAATTTTGCATGAGCGGATGTTCAA